>PJET01000052.1 GCA_002825515.1 Candidatus Thorarchaeota archaeon MP11T_1
TTCAAGTTGTTCCTACGAATCACCTCAGGATCTGTGGATTCAACACCAAATGCAGCAACATCCCCAGGGGTATGATATTTCATGATGGATTTGGCTACTTGACGTGATTCTTCAGGATGATGTGCAATTGTGCCAGGGTTAACATTGTCAATATGAAGAACATCCAAGTCTGGAGCGCCAGTTCTGATTCTAGAAAAGAGGTCCTCAATAGCATCGGGATTTGGAGCTGGGAATTCAACTTCACTCATCTCCAAGGATCCGAATGTGAAAAGGTCGGCTTGATGACCCATTCGAAAAGCTCTGATTCCTAGTTCATATAATGCCTGAATCTCTTCAGCTATTGCAGTAGACGTTCTTTCTTGAGGTGGTCCATAGGATGGTTCAACACAGAATGTACATCCACCAGTCAGAAACCGTGGGCATCCGCGATATGATTCAATCTCACAGATAATTTGACCATTAGAGAAACCAGGATGTTGTCTGACAATGGTAACTCCTTTCTTGATGAAACCCTCTATCTCATCTGCATTCTCACGAGTCAAAGAAAGATTGGCTGAATCAAGGTTCTCTTCTGAATCGAGAACCTCAGCGATGACCAGTTCAGGATCACCAGTGACAATGTGGTCAATGGGCGGCTTGAGCACATCTGAGCTCAAAGCAAGTTTTCCACCCTCAAGGCCACATCCAAACCTAGCCCATGGTCCTACGAGCATCTTAGGTATGTCGTCAAGTTCAGGTGCTGAAAACAGCTCCTTAGCTTCTCTGACTGAGATTGGAGTACCTCCTACATACTTTCCAGGAACAATCATTCCTGCAATGAGAACGATGAGGTCTGTTTGTGACCAGAGTTGTTGCGCGTTTTGGAAACTTTCACGGACTTGGTCGATTGTATGGTAAAGAATCTCAATTCTAGGGGATTTTGTCCAGATTGCACCCGCAATGTAGCGTGGGTAGATACTGATGTAGGGTGGAACACCAAGACATGTAGGCTCGTCGACATATCCATCAACTAGCGCAACGCGTTGTACCTGCATCTACTTCACCCATCGATAATTAGTCCCATTCTTTGAAGTTATCATACCCTGCAAAAGGGATTGGCAGGTACCCTTCTTTTGATTCCCACATGACTTGATCTCCTTTGGTCACAAATCCAATTCCATCTAGATTGACCTTCTTCTTTTTGGCAACCTTTGCTGCATCATCGAACTTCTCAGGGGGTATTGTCAGAACTAGGAGAAACTCTTCTCCACCCTGCATAACCATCTTCAAAGTTGACAATTTCTTGTCACGACAAAAGAACTCAACTTGAGGTGTAACTGGCAAATCCTCAATTATGATTCCACATCCACTTAGCTTGGCAATTGTATGTAATGTGATTCCTAGACCGTCACTACTGTCCATTGAAGCTGTCACCGCTCCAATTCTTTTGAGGGATGCAACAAGGTCAAGAACAATCTCTGGTCGGTATGCTGCTGCAAGAGCATCTTTATGTAATCCCGGTTCAGATTCCAGCCCGCGAATCAAAATTTCGTAGGCAACTGAGGTCAGACCAAAGTTTCCTGTGACTGCGATGACATCGCCCTCATGTGCCCCATTCCGTGGGACGATATTCTCTGGTGCCGCTGTACCAAGAGCGACACCAGTAAGGACTACATCATCGCACATACCAACATCACCCCCAAGATAGGGAACACTGGATTTTAGTCCGAACTGGGAAAACCCACGAATTAATTCACTTGCATCATCCACATCATAATCTTTAGGCACACAAAGAGAGAGCATTGTGGCTATTGGTTTCACACCCTTAGCAGCCAGATCACTTAGAGCCATCACTGCAGTCTTTCGCCCGACTTGAGCTGGTGTCATCCCTGGAAGCCAGTCAGTCTTTCGGACGAAGGTATCTACATTGATGACGAGATTGTTCTTGTCTGAGATTGGTATGTCAGAGGCGTCATCATCAAATCCTAATTTTGCGCCTCTAGGTATATTGACAAGACTGCTGATTTTAGCCAGAAAATTGCGTTCGCCCAGCTCACCGGTCTTCAACATAGGACCTCCACTGTTCTATCATGCTAGGTCCATGATAAAGTTTTATTGACGAATCATATATAGAAAGTAGAAAGAGAGGGAGAGCAATGAATGATGAAGAATTGAGTAGACAAGAGCTATGGGAAGGAGTAGAGGATTTGCTATGGGATCTACTTGAGTATAACAGCAAGGACCCCATTATATTGTTCAGTGAGGAATGGATAAAGGAGAGAAAAATCACTCCTCTCGAACTTAGAAATCTATACAGAATAATCCATGCTGAAATAAAACGAAAACATGATACTCTAGACTACAAGGTTGGCGCATAAAGGGGGGATGAACAATGAGTGATGAAGAGCTTTGGGAACGAATACACCAATTGCTATATGACCTGAAAAGCAACTACATTGGACTTGTATCATTCAGTGAGAAATGGATAGAGGAAAACAATATCCATCCCCTTGTAATGCAAAATCTAAACAGAATAGTATCAGGTGCAATAGACCATTTACATTATGAAGCGGACTTTGAAGTATGGCGAGATGAAGAAGAGCGTAAGAAGGAAGAGCGTAAGAAACAAACAGAAATAACCTACAAAGCCATCGAGAAAGCGTTGAAGGACCCTTCTCTAGAAGAACTCACCCTTGTAGAGGGGTCTTTAGAGGGTCTTGACTTCAGACCCTTGATGCAACTAGAGAACCTGAAACATATTCAAATCTCAAGTATCACTCCACTCACTGGACTGCCAGATTTGCTGTCCAATACTCCAAACCTGGAGGAACTAAGCATCTCTAGTGCTGGTCCGTTCTCTACCAACTTACTGAAGGAAATAGCATCACTTGGGTCTCTGCGAGAGATCTACATTCGAAATTGTAGCGGGTTTGAGGATACAAGTCTGGCCCCTCTAGGGAGTTGTACAACCCTCGAGAGAATAGCACTTCGTAGTCTTAAAATGACCAGTATTGACCTCGAGTTCACATCAGGTTTAGTCAATCTTGAGAAGCTCTCATTCGAAAAGAATGAAATAGCAGTCTGTGATTTTGGGCCTCTGACACAAAATAGGAATCTTCATGAATTATCGCTCAATGAAAATAAGATAGAGTCACTAGACCTTACACCTCTTTCATCTTGTCGGAGATTCAGCATTCTAGACTTGATGTCGAATAAATTGAAGGAACTAGACCTCGCGCCGCTCGCGCAGTGTGACATGACCGAGTTGGTTGCCGCCAGAAACCAATTGCAAAGTGTGGATCTCACGCCCTTGGCAGAGTGCCCTAATCTAGAAGATGTTTTTCTATTTAATAATAGAATAGAAGACATTGACCTCTGGCCATTATCCAAGTGCAAGAATCTCACATATCTAGACCTCTCCAACAACCGGCTGCGCTCTGTCGACCTGACCCCTCTATTTCATTGCAAAGTTCTGAAGAAATTGGCTATCAGTGAGAACAGACTGACAGAAGTGGACCTAGCACCCCTCTTGGAATGCAAGGAGTTGAAGTATCTATATCTCGAAGGAAATAAAATCAAGGAGCTAGACACATCCCCTCTCAAAGGCCCTCGGCGGTATCATCTTGACATAAGATGGTAAAATGAAAGCATTACATGGATAAATGATGAACCCCTCACATCATTTATTGTGAAACGTTCGTAGACCACTAAGTTTTATTAGAGAATTCTAAGGTTGAACGCTGAGATGAGCCTCGGTGGCTTAGGGGTTATAGCGTCAGCTTCGTAAGCTGGTGGTCGCGGGACCTCATGGATATTAACGCCATGGAGCGCGAATTCGAATCCCGCCCGGGGCTCCATATTTTTCAGCTAGAAACCAATTTTTTCATGTGCAGGTTTCCATTACTTTATACGCATTGTGATGAAGTTCTATGAGCTAGGTGATAAAAATGAATGATAAGAAAGAGAAAAAGTCCCCCTCTAGGACAAAGCCAGGCTTTTTTGAATGGCTAGCTGGAACTACTAGGTAATTGAAGTAGTTCGATAAAACAGAACAGATTGGATTGTCACTCTTTGTAACTCCATCTGTTCAGAAAATCTATCTCCTTTTGGTTTGGCATCCTCGGGATACAGAAATCCTTATCACAGGTTTGAGAACCGATTGAGATGGTCCTCAAAGATAGGGCTCAGACTTGCGGAGGTTGCCAAGCCAGGTCAAAGGCGCCAGGTTGAGGGCCTGGTTCAGTAGTGATTCGCGAGTTCAAATCTCGCCCTCCGCACCACCTTCTTCTGATTATCTGACCAAGAGGAATGCGTATCTGTTCATTGTATCCTCATATTTTGTCAGAACGTCAATTGGATATCCTACTGCACGAACAGATGAGAAAACATCCACTGCAAGTGCTTCTGGAGGAGGGCGAGAAAGTTTCGGGTGCTTACATTCTGCACGTGAACTAACACATTCCTCACATAGTGAGCAGTTTTCAGGTGGGAGGAGAAATGCTTTGACACACCCTGACAGAAAGACCTCTTTTTCCATCTCTAAGAGTTTCCTAGTAATCTTCGTCATGACTTTTTTGCGTTCTTCAGGTTTCTCAACAGCTACTGCAAAATGGAAAACTGCGATATCTGAGTATTCATCAAAAAGTGTTCTACACTCAGCGACAGAAGGGGTGTTTGGAGGACACGAGGCGCATTTTCCGTAAGTGGGACATCCGTAGACGCATTTCATACGAACCCAATTGGCAACTACGATGTCGCTTGGTCGAATCCATTTGAAAGAAGAGAGATCATGTTTGAGAAAGATTTCCTCGAAATCCTTGCGAGAGAGATTATTGTCACTCATCGAATATCGAATCAAGACTCACGAACATATTCTATTAGATTTACTCTTCAAAGTAAATCTTGATCTCCGCACCATCCTTTTCATTCTAGTTCAATTCGTTCCATCTTGAATTTGCGCATTCGTTCATCAGTTCTTGAGCCAAAAGGAGCCATAAATCTCTGAGCGCATGCAAATAGTTCATCAGGAACTTCTAATGCAGCTTCAATACATAGGGTAAAATCATTCTCTGAAAGGTATTGAGTCAAGGGACAATGGACCAAATAATGTTCTTCTCCATCTGTTGAGAAGATAGGATATTTCCTACAAAGTAAGGGACGTACTGGATAAATCTCGCAGGCGGATTCTTTGAGATATGGACAAACCAGATCCTCTCCAAAATCTGTAATATAGCAGTCCTCTGTAATTTCGATGAACTTATTCGGATATCCAGCCTCGATGATCCGATCTACTTCTGACTTTGTCGCAAGAGAGCCTCCTAGTGTGCAACAGTATCCACCACATTCTTTGCAAATGTGTGAATAGTTGTGATCTGTCATCAAATGATAGCTGGCGCTTTACTCCCATATCAAATCTCGCCCGCCGCACCACCATTTCCAATGTTCGCAAGGGAATTTTCCTAACTCCGTCATTAGTGGAATTCACTCTGCAAAACGATGGTGAAGAAAAATGCTATCACAACAAGGACTACAACTCTCGCAGCAAGTTTCTTCAAGGACACAGATTTTATCCCTGCACCGATAACTGCTCCCATTGCACTATATTCAACCACCTGTCCTAAGCCCCAAAGTATCAATATCTTCAAATCTAATGCCAAAATGGAAAACTGGCCCAAAATGGATGCAATTCCCATCGCGCCTCCAAACATGAGACCCATCTGGATTCCTTTACGCCATTCGTTTACTTTGAGTGATGAGAGGACACAATAGATTAGCACCACTTGCACGAGAAGAGCTCCATAACCATAGGGGATGCGATGGAAAGCTTATTCTGGATCAAGCAATGCAGGATTTGAATGAGTGTAAACATCTGCTAGAATTCCACCATGCCATATGAAGTCAAAGCTAATTGCTGCTATCCAAGCAATCAGGATAAGTTTCACCCTCATTGATGATGATCCAGCTGCTATAGGACCTGGAGTATCCATAAGATGAAACTGATGGGATGAGATATGGCCTTGCTCACTTCTTTTACTCATAGAATCTTCTCTCCAGATGCCTAAGGTATCCCGGTGCATACCTGACCATGTACGCAATCCATACAAAGACTGCAATCCCAATAGCCATGACAACTGCTAGAGAGAGAATATCCATTAATTGACCTCCACTGACGATTGCATCATAAATCTCCATGCCAATAAAGATGGTAGGAATTGATACCACTAAGATTAGCAGAAAGGCCATGAATTTCAGTGCAGGCATCAACGAAGGAGGTCTGCGAATCTTGACATATTTCTCAACGTCCTCTGGTAGATCTTCTCTAAGTGAAACCATGAGATCTGTTGCTGCTTTTCCAAGTGGAGTCAGAGTATATCGAATATGGTCGTTCTTCTGAATGAACCCTTCCATTTGTTTAAGATGGTAATTCAACCGTCCTGTTGAGAGCGTGAATTCGCCCAGTATATCAGTGTATGTTGCTCCTTCAGCACCATAAGACAATAGTTTCAGGATATCACGTCTTATAGGATGAGCAAGCACTTCAAACACAGTAGCTTCAATTTCTTTCTGCATATCTTTCCCCTACGACAGCATGTGTATAATTTGTTAAAATGTCTTTTTGACTAAAATTTCTTGACTGCTACGGTTGTCAAGGGATTCCATCTAAAAACTACCAATATTTCATGCTCTGAGGGAATCTCGCCCTTGGCACCATCATTCTCCGTTTCATAATTGTTTGCTAATTCATATTAATCAAAATGAGGTGGAAACTGTAATAGGACCCACCCCAGATGCGACGAGGCAATTCGCAATCGTTGAAAGGGTGGGTCCGAGGGAGGGAGGTGTCTTCTGAAGTATAATGGGACTCAGCGCGGCATGGTGATCCAAGATGTGAAATGTCTTTTTAGCTAGTCCCTGAAGGTATTGAGGGTCTTGGATTCATACATCAATCCGCGGATTTCAATATAAGACTGTCATGAGAGTAATCGCCAATTATTCATCCTCAAGTTGTAAAAATCCTGCAATCTCAATACAATCTGAGGATTATGACAATGTATAAAGGCCATGAAGAACCGGAGCAGTCTGAAGCCCTTAGGAGTGGTTAATAATGTCATCTCGAAGGATAGCAATCATTGGAACTGGGAACATGGGCAGAATACACGCTCGAATTCTTGGTGATTTGGGGGTTCTGGTGGGCGTGGCTGACAAAGATAAAGCCACTGTCGAGCGCGTAGCCAAAGAACATGGCACTGTTGCGTTCACTGACTTCGAGAGTATGCTTAAGGAAACGGAACCTGAGGGTGTGATAATTGCGACCCCGACTTCAACTCATGCTAGCATCGCTCAGACCATTGCAGCCAACTATGATAGCATCAAGGGGATCTTAATCGAAAAGCCGCTTGCTAGTACACTGGAAGATGGAAAGAAGGTTGCAGAAATAATAAAGAAGCGAAACATAGTCACACTGGTTTCCCACTCTGAAATATATAATCCAATAGTAGGTAGAGCTCTGTTTCTCATTGAAACTGATGCGATTGGAACGCCCCAAACAATAATTCATGATAGAAGGGGATTTGTTACTCCCGCCAGGATCCCATCTCTAGGAGATGTCTTCGAAGACATAGGTGTCCACGATTTTGACATCATGGCAAGAATCAGTACTGGTCCAGCGAAGCTATATGCACAAAGTAACACTGTAGGTGGGATTCACAATAGTGGAACTGTCATGGTAAAGTTTGAGTCAGGAACTGAACACTTCTTCCACCTCTCTCGACAATATGCTGGACGACGCCGCTACATGGATGTATCAGGCACAATGGGAGTATTAGTTCTTGACCTGTTTGGTCAAATAATCAAGGTACAACACCTAGATGAAGCTCCTGAAGCGAAAGGGGACACGATACAGCTCCCAGAGAGAGGTGCTACGATCAAGGTCTATGGTGAGCCAATAAGGGAAGCTATCAATGACTTTCTACGATGTATCAAGACAGGAGCGACACCAAGAGTAAGTATTGATGATGCTCTGTGTGCCCTAGAGGTTGTTGAAGCTGCAAGAAAAAGCGCAGAGTCAGGAAAAGTAGTAGATATTGAGGTTAAGTCTAGGAAATGACTTCTCCGTTCAAATGTGTTCGGTCCGATGATGTTATTTCGACATCCACAATGGTTCCTGGGCTCAAGTCTTTGTGAACGATAACTGTCTTGTAGGAGTCATTACGCCCAAGCATTCCTCCTTTTGTACCCTTTTCGGTGATTATGATTGGACCAGACCATCCAACCCATGTTTCATTGGTCTCCATTAAGATTTCATCCACAAGCTTGGTCAAAATCCGGCTTCTTTGCTTTTTCACCGAAGTGTCAACCTTTTCGTTTGACTTTGAGGCGAGGGTATTGGGTCTGTCACCATACTTCGAGATATTGGTTACAGATGGCTTGACACTTTGAATCAGTTCAAGAGTTTCTTTGAAATCAGTTTCATTTTCACCTGGAAATCCAACAATGATGTCAGTAGCGATTGTTGGATTCTTGAACCGTTTTCTGATCCTCTCAACAATATCCACCCAATCACTGACAATGTATCTGCGTTTCATTGTTTTCAGAATCTTATCGCTGCCAGACTGTAGGGGGATATGGAAGAACTTGAAGAAATGCTCATTTTGCATCGACTCTAGAAGGTCATTGATTGAGCTCATCACGATATTTGGATTGAACATTCCAAGTCGAAACCTGTGATTTCCTTCAATATTGCCTATTGACAGTAAAAGATCAGTAAGTGATTCACCAGTGTCACTTCCAAAAACTGCGGCATCTTGAGATGTCAATCGAATCTCACGATATCCAAGATGGATACATCGCTCGATTATTCGATGGATGCTTGAAATGGAATAGCTTCGTACCTTTCCACGGGCGAATTTCACAGCACAGTATGCACAACTGCCAAGACAGCCTTCACAGATAGGGATGGTACAAATAACACTGTCCGGTGGTCCTGCCAGCCACTTTAGTTTGTAGGAATTATCAGATTCTATTTGTCGAATTCCCCTCGCCCCATGGAGAATACGTGGAATAATTGATGCCAGAGTATTAATTGACTGAGGGCCAAGCAATGCAGCATATCCTGGAATTGCTTGCTCGATTCGATCAGGGGAGATTTTTGGAAGACATCCTGTAACTATGACCGGAGTACTACTCTTTCCCAATTCTTCTAGTCTATGAATGATTTTGTCCTCTGTTGGTTCCTTAACTCCACATGTGTTGAGTAGAATTAGCTGGGCTTCACTGATATCCTTGACCCGTTGTCCATCGATTGTTTCAAGGCGACCTACTATTATATCAGAGTCAGCAGTGTTTAGCGAGCACCCATATGTTTCAAGATAATATTTGAGACCCATGCTCTCCACACCTAACCGCCTTGGACATGAGGAAGAATAGCAACCTCATCACCATCATGAACGACTATATCAATACCACCCAAAGTTTCTACATCTCTCTGGTTGAGCATTATAATCAGATTACCACTGATAGCATCGTTATGCATTATTAGCTTGCTGAGCTCTTCTCCTCCTAACTCTACCACTGTGTTAATTACTTGTCGAACTGATGAGTCAGGGGGCATCTCGACATCTATGACCTTTTCTTTTAGTAGCCTTCGTATTGGCCCAAATGACTTGAACTTTACTTTCAAATATCCAACCAATCTAGTTGAAGTTTGTAGTACTATTCAGCCTTTTGATAACGCGCAATGACCTCCTCCACAAGAGCATCAACGACAGAAATGATCTCCTCAATCTCGTTTCTACTTGCATTATCGTAGTGAATACCTACAGTAACAATGGTGGGAACCTCTAGGGCTTTGCAAATCTTTTCTGCTGCTGAGTTTGCCACGATATAGTCCTTATGTCCAGGCAAGGTGATTGTGCTAATGCTAATTGTTGTTGCATCTCTGTAGTGACTCTCTGCTGGAAATGCAGTAGCTACGCCGCCTATGTGATGTTCATCGCCGCCATATATTGTAACTAGAAGGTCCTTGCCAATCTCCTTTAGATCAAGGTAAATGATGTGACGACCGGCTTTTTTCTCGAAAATCATCGATCCTGAGATAGTGCAACTTGCCTCTAACACTTTCGGTGGGTCAAGATATGCGTCTACTGGCTATCCTGTTTCTGATTTTCTTGATACATTCTATAGGAGAGGGTCAAAGTCTTTGGATGAGCTGCTCTATACTCATCTAAAAGACCAACTGCTGTGGAGTGTGGGGCACGCTTTACTCTTTCAGGATCTTCGTGAGCCTCTTCAGAGATTTTCTCAAGCACTGAGATGAAGTAATCTAGCTCTTGTCGAGACTCTGTTTCAGTAGGTTCGATCATCAATGCCTCAGGAACAATGAGAGGAAAGTAGACAGTTGGAGCATGCACACCAAAGTCAAGCAGACGTTTGGCTATGTTCATCGCTGTGACTCCAGTCTTTTCCTTCAACTCCTCGGCAGAGATGACACATTCGTGCATTCTAGGGGCATCTTGGGAATATGGTAGAGTGAATCCAGAGATTTTGCGCACATGATGAGCAATATAGTTAGCATTTAGGACCGCTACCTCCGATGCTCGTTCGAGACCCTCAGCACCAAGAGCGTAGATATACGAATAAGCACGAATTAACACACCGAAGTTACCGTAGAAACTCTTTACCTTTCCAATGGATCGTGGATAGTCATAATCCAAGTCAAAACTACCATCACTTTTCTTTACCACACGGGGAACAGGAAGGAATTCCCTAAGCTTCTGAGTAACACCTACAGGTCCAGCTCCAGGTCCACCTCCACCATGAGGAGTAGAGAATGATTTGTGAAGATTCAAGTGAACAACATCAAAGCCCATGTCACCAGGTCGTACTTTGCCCATGATAGCATTGAAGTTTGCACCATCATAATAGACCAACCCTCCAGCGTCATGCACGATGTCTGTGATTTCTCCTATGTCCTTCTCAAACACACCTATTGTGTTAGGATTGGTGAGCATTAGACCAGCGGTTCTTGGACCAGCAGCCTCCTTTATGGCATCTAAATCCACCAGACCTTCCTTACTTGAGGGGATTACAACTACCTTGTATCCTGCCATGGCTGCTGATGCAGGATTAGTACCATGTGCAGCATCTGGAATAAGCATCTCAGTCCTCAAATCACACTCTTCAGTGTAACAACGATGATACTCTCGCATCATCATGACACCAGTCCATTCACCTTGAGCTCCAGCAGCCGGTTGAAGTGTGACTGCGTCCATCCCTGTTATTTCTCCAAGCCAACTCTCCAACTCCCACATCATTTCAAGGGCACCTTGGGTCGTGGAGGGATCTTGTAGAGGGTGCAACCAAGCAAATCCGGGAGTGCTGGCAGCCCAGTTGTTCTCAGCTGGGTTGTATTTCATTGTGCAACTACCTAGCGGATAGGTTCCGAGATTCACTGCAAAATTCATCTGCGAGAGTCTTGTGAAATGACGAGCAATTCCAGGTTCTGAAACCTCAGGTATCTTTGGTGGCGTCTTACGAACCATATTACTAGGGATGATATCACCAAGTTCTCCAGCGACCTGCCTTAATTCAGGCTCAGCGGTCGGGAAAACATGTCCTACAACTCCAGGGGTGGACCTATCAAAGATTAGAGGTTCGTCCCATTTTGCTTGACTAACCCTAATGCCATCTAAGTGACGATGCTTCATGAAGTTGCACCTCCCTGTGACATGATATCTCTCACAGCTTGTATCAGTTCATCAATGGTTTCTTTATTGTGTATTTCAGTAACAGAAAACAACATTGATTCTCCAAGTGCAGGGAACTCATCTGTGAGGATTTTTCCACCATGCAAGCCTCTCTCGAGGAGACCTTCATGTACGTCTTTGGCAGTGACTTTCTTCTGAAATTGTACAACGAACTCCTTCCAGATGGAATCTCCGATAGCAGGTGCTTTAACGCCGGGGATCTTATCAAGCAGCCTTGCAGTATAGTTAGCATTGTATGCGATGGTTTCTCCAACTTGTTTCAATCCAGTGGGACCTAGAAGTGACATGTAGATGGCCGCTGTTACTGCTGCAAGTGCTTGATTTGAACAAATGTTACTGGTAGCTTTCTCTCGTCTAATATGCTGTTCTCTTGGACTTAGTGTCAATACATACCCATCTTCATACGGCTCTTCTTCCGTTCTAGTCATTCCAACCAGGCGCCCAGGCATTTGATAGATGAGTTTGCGATCATTTATACAACCAAAAATCCCAAGCAAAGGCCCACCAAATGTCATGGGAGAACCAAGATGCTGACCTTCAGCAACTACAATGTCTGCCCCATAATTGCCGGGTGGGCGAATAAGTCCCAAAGACAAAACATCCACACCGGCCACTAGTAGTGCATCATTATCATGCACTATCTTGCTCAATTCATCGACCTGACTCTCAATAAATCCTAGATAACTCGGATTTTCAACGTAGACGCCTGCTACTTTATCGTCTATCTTGGACTCTAGGTCTGCGGGCGACATCAAGCCATTCTTCTCATCATACTCGATTCGCTCTAGCTCAATATTGGCAGGTTCTGTATATGTGTAGAGGACTTGATAGTGTTCAGGATTCATTGTGCCAGGAACGAGAAACTTGGACTTCTGTTTCTTAACTCGGACAGCCATTCTAGCGGCCTCAGCAACAGCAGTGGCCATATCATACATCGATGAATTCACAACATCAATCTCTAGAATTTCAGCGAGAAGACTTTGATACTCAAATAGAGTTTGAAGCATGCCTTGGCTGACTTCAGCTTGATAGCTTGTATATGATGTAAGAAATTCAGCCCTAGTTGCTAGTGCAGGGACAACAGCTGGGACATAATGCATGCCAACGCCAGACCCAAGAAATACTCGTCCGTTGTCAGCCGGTTTGTTCTTGCCTGCGAGTTCTTGTATCCTCCTCGTTACTTCAATCTCACTGTGAGAATGGGGGAGATTTAGATCATGAGGCAGCAAAAACTTCTCAGGAATGTTTGAGAACAAATCATCAAGACTTTTCTTACCAATAGACTCAAGCATATCTTTCTCAGTGGCTTTTGTCATTGGTATCCAGGGATGTTTGTATTCCATTGTAGAGTCCTCTAAACAACAGGATGCATGAGGCGCAGCTAGTCACCCAAATATCCTTTCGGGTTGAACAATTTGAACATCAGCGTTAGAATGATTTTTAACGACAACCGATTATTCGACGCCAACCTCAGATGTGATATGAATGAAACGCTGGTTGATGGATATTCTTGCCTGCCCTATAAGCGACTGTAGAAGTGAACTAAACTTAGAGGTCTTTGGTTCACACAGTCTAGAGTCTGAAGGAGAGGAAATTGAAGAAATCGACGAAGCGTTGATAACATGTCCAAAATGCGGTAGATGGTATCCTGTCATTGACGGGATTGCTTGCATGCTTCCTGACAATCTCAGAATGGATGGCAAACAAAGGATTGAGGAAACTGCGTTTCTTGATAGATGGAAGGAACGAATATCCTCTGAAATCATTGAAAATGGAATTCCTTTCAGTTTGAAATCCTAGATCTGGTTTTGCAGGTTCACCTATAGCCCCGTGGTGTAGCGGTCCAGCATAGCGGGTTTTGGCCTCGCTGACGGAGGTTCAAATCCTCCCGGGGCTACCACTATTTCTCTGCTGATTTACTACATCTATCAAGAGCAACAATTCTGTTCAAAGTATTCAGAAGTATAGGCATCATGTTTCCTAGCCAGAATTCAGTGGAAG
>PJET01000144.1 GCA_002825515.1 Candidatus Thorarchaeota archaeon MP11T_1
ACAGTTGGAACACCCCAATCATAGTTATGCGAAATATCGGACAGATTGGATGTGCATCCTGCACATGTAGTGACCACCTTTTTTGCTCCAACTTTCTTTACTTTTTCTTTAAGTTGCATTCCCAATGATTTTGCAGTTTTGTCATCACCCATCAATCGAGCAGGAAGTCCACAACAAGACATATCCTCGAGTAGTGTATAATCAATATCGAAGTAGTCCAATATTATTTTTGCCGCCTCACGTACCTCTTGAGCACGTTCTTCAGCTTGACAACCAGGATAGAAAATAATATCGGCATTCTCAACAATCCTATCTTGGATAAATGGAAGACTAAGTCGTGCAAGTCGCATATCTCTGCTTTCATCTTTCTCCTCTTTATCTTCCCAAGGCTCGAATGCAAGGTTATACGTGGTGAGCACTTCTCTAACCACAAAGAGCCCTTTAGGAACAAGATCAGGCCGATGATCAAAAATCCTTGAACGAATGATATTGACCATCTCAGGAATATCTACATTCTTTGGACAGACTTCACGACAAGTTCCACAACCAGTGCACAAGTATACAATGTCAGCAGTAGACCAGAACTCAGGAGGCGAACGACTCAATTCAACAGCTATACTTCGAGGACCACTGAACCTGTTTATTCCAACAGCAGCAACAACAGGACAATGGTTTATGCAGAGACCGCAATTTATGCAACTCTCGACAGAATTGACAACCTCAAGTTCTTCTTGATGATAGGGAGTTATTCGTTCCTTCTTGAGCGTACTCTTTACATAATCATACGCTTCATCTTCATTCACTTCAAATCACCCCTTTGATAAAGTCAATTACACTTTTAGCTGCAGAATAGCCACTCGTTGCAGCAACGCCTAATCCACTCTTCTCAGCGGAATAATCATAACCCGCTAATATTGAGCCTGCAGCAAAGAGATTTGAAGCCCATTCCACTCCATCTTCTTTCACAGGTCGATAGTGTGGATCGACGGTTAGCCCACACGATTGAACTGGTTGTCCAACAGGACTTATTGCAACGCGGTTGGTCATCCGTGTGGGTAGAACATCACTAGCTGAGTGGTATGCACCAGTGACCGTCATGAGTCCAAAGACAGTTTCATGGATACCAGATAGATTTCCACTCAACCCACCTCCAATATATTTCCCCGAGGCAAGAATGAATGTCTTTGCATCAATTTTTATCTCTCTACGCGGAGCTTTGGCAGTCACATTCTTCAGATGGCCTTTGGTATTTGTGTAGCTTACTGCTTCATGACCAACTAGTAATTTACCACCACTCTTTCGGAATATCTCCTCCAGAGCAATTTGAAGTCTTAAACCAGGAACCGATGGCGGAAAACCCAATAGTTCAAAGACAGTAGCATCAATTAGTTCTTCCAATTTCTTCTTGTTATCTTGAGCTTTTCTAAGACCAAGCACAGGCGGTATTGCCACGTGAGTAACCCCTAGTTGTTCCACATGTTTCTTCAATTGTTTCCCAATTTCCTCAATGGAATTCTCATGGTCCAAATGTCTGGCTATCTCAATAGATGACAGATTAAACGGTTTACCAAAAGGAGCGATTTGTATATTACATTGTCCAACCTTACGGGGTGGCTCACCAATAGCAACTCTGTCTTCAAGATAGGTCTTCGCTGCGATTGATGAATTAAAGTCAGCATGACCTTTGATTCCAGTGAATAGAATAGTAGAATCCTCATTTTCTTGAAGTGTTCCAGAGTGCATTGTTTTCTGAATTAGGCACGTTGGTTTTGTCGTTCCTAGAACTGTGATAGGATAGATGTTAGAGTTGAAATCTCCTATTAGTGGAGCAATAGAATCTTTGAGACTTGTCTTCAGCCATGTGATAGCATCATGGGTTCTGCTAATTATTTCTCTGACAACATTTTCAGGTTCGATGTTTTCACTGTATCCAATAATACTGTACGGATGGAGGGGATAAAGTCCAGCAATAACAGTTAGTCCCTCCGCAGGGGATGAGAATGGTTCGGAGATTTGTGGAAGATATCCAATAATATCTACAGCACCAGAAGAATAAGCTGTTGCGCTTTGCCCTTTGCGAAGGAGAATAGTGGAAAGACCCTCCTTTGCAGCTATGCAGCCAGCAACGAGACCAGCCATTCCTCCACCAATGACGAGGAGATCACAGTCCATATCCATCTAACCTCCCTCCTCCCATGGCTTTAGATCATAATCAACATCAGATTGCTCTAGGTTTCCCACACATGAATACATACCCTGTACCAATTCTTCTTGAGCTAATTGCTCACCTCGTAAAGATGGGCGAATACCCTTCCATCTCTCTGCTCTGAAGTCAAGGATGTCTACCAGAAAGTCATCGCCTTCAAGATCAAGTTCCTCAGCGAGGATTGCAGCGGCTTTGTATGTGCAAAATGACCCTTGACAAGGCCCGGTGCCTAGACGCAATCTACGGCGAAGATCATTCAAAGTTTGAGGGAACTCCTCCCTAATTGCATAACGCAGCTCTGCTTCAATAATAGGCTCACATGTACAGATTGTGGTTTTCCATTCAGGATGGTCTTTTGTCAATTCAAGAATCTTTACTATCTCTGTACCACGACGAGCACGCATACGCTCCAATGTATGCATACTCACACCAAACTCAACAGAAAGCGATTCGATATCAATATCACTTTCGTTTCCAGGAAGTGGATTTTCGTGTGTAGTACATGTTGCATTAATCCCTAATCTCGAACATACAATATCAGTGACTGCTTCAGCCATATGCCTGCACATCACTAGCTTTCCACCGGTGAAACTTATCAGACCATTATTGTGATCAATTATCTGGTAGCCGCGAGTCACTTTATCCTCTGGGACTTTCCAATCAGGTACTAGAGGGCGGACTCCAGCCATCGTGCGAATGATTCGTGCTTCTCGAATCGAGGGGATGACAATTTCAATGCTCTTCAGCAGATACTCAATTTCATCAAAAGATGCTACTAGAGAGTCAGGGTCTTCCCATGTATCTAATGCAGTAGTACCAAGTAATGTTGTATTTTCATGGGGAAACAGATAGATCCATCGACCATCGACTGCCTTCGATGTAATTCCGACATTAACAACACGTCGGTCAAGAATTACATGAGCCCCCTTATTGAGTCGGAGATCAAGCTCAGCACCATATATTTTGGCAATTTTGTGCGCCCAAGGACCCGCAGCATTAACAACTAACTTTGTGCTCACACTATCAGTTGCCCCAGTAATCCGGTTGTAGAAGATAACGTTCTGAACTGAATCATTTACAGGTTCAAAACCAATTACCTCACAATATGTTTTGATCGTTGCTCCATGTTTTTTTGCATCAAGAGCTTGAAGGAGACACAAACGAAAAGGATTGACGAAGAATTCCTCATAATAGACACCAGCAATGACGTCAGGATGTACCATTGGCTCTAGTTCCAGTGTTGCCTCTGGTGTAATAAACATCATTTCTGGAACGTTTCTTTCTTCAGCATGCTCGGAGTATGCATCAATATACTCTCCATCACTAGCGACATCATTTAGATCGAGCAGCGGTACAATGATGGGATTTTTCATTATTATATGACGTGCTATATGATTGAGATACACAACCTCGGTTGAGCACATCTTCATTATATCAGGCTCACCTCTATATTTGAGACCTGAAGAGATCATTCCTGCACAAGTACCAACAGTAGCAGATGCAATATCATCACGCTCGAGTAGAAGAGTCCTAAGACCCCTAAGTGCACAGTCACGGGCTACAGCTGTACCAGTGCTTCCGCCACCAATTATTACAACATCAAACGCAGACTCGCTCATGGAGATCTTTTCCTGAGATGGAATATTCTAGGTTCACCTATAGGTGTGGAACTACGTGCAATACTAAGGTTTCGGATGGGGTTAGTAAATCAAACAAGATAGGTGATAGCCAAGATTACATTAAAAGGAGATTTTCTTCGCTTTGAGTGGTGATTCAAATATGCCAACGTACGACCTTGGTACTCTTGTTATTGAAGACCATAATGTGAAGCAACTCCATGAAGCACTTGATATTCCGGATCACCGCATTGAAGATATTGTAAACCTCGCTAGAGAAGCATGGGACCATGAGGACAGAATTAGTGAGTCAATTGAGTATATTGCGCAGAATGCATCTGGTTCAGAACTAGTTCTTGCACTCATATTCTTTGGTCGGATATGGGAAGATAATCAGGATGAGAATGGGGAGTAGTACGCATCCTGTGAAATTACTAATTGAATTCCTAGGATACTGCGTCAAGAATATTCCCCATCTCAGCATTCAATAGCTTATTGAAAACCTTGACTTGTTTTTGATAGACTGCTACGTTCTCAGGTATCGGTTCTCGTCGCTCTACAATATGGAACATATTGTCGACTGCTTCTTTGTAGCTCCCAAAAATACCGGTTCCCACAGTTCCAAGCATGGCAGCACCAATAACTGTCGAGTCTCGAACTTTAGGCAGAACAACTGGTCTGTCTATGCAATCAGCTTGGATTTGACGCCATAGTGGTGAGGTAACACCTCCGCCTCCTATTCGAAGCTCTTTGAACTCAGTATCAAGCATTCCTTCCATCATCTCAAGATATATGGATATAATGTAGCCATTTGCCTCAAGGATTGCTCTTGCTACATGAGCTTTAGTATGTCCGAACCCTAGATTATAGAATATTCCCAAATTATAGGCCATAAATGGGAACATAACGAGACCATCGGAACCTGCAGGTATGGACGCTGCAGAGGCTTCTATTACTTGATAGACATCTTTCTCCATCTGAGCAGCAAGAGCCATCTCAGGTTCACAATATTGGTCCCTGTACCACTTGTATGTAAGACCAGTTCCAGGAGTGACTCCTTCAAGAATCCATTTTCCGGGGATTGCGGAAGGATTGCAAAACATAACATATGGCTCTTCTATGAACTCATCAAGATGCGTGATTACGAATGTACCGGTTCCCGTGGTGGCTTCAACAAGACCTGACTCAATGATGCCCATCCCAAGAGCCGAACATTGTTGATCTCCACTTCCAAGAATCACTGGAGTTCCTTTTCTTAGAGAGGTGAATTTTGAAGCTTTACTACTAATCTCTCCAATCGTAGAACCTGACTTTTCTATTTCCACAAGTTTTTCAATAGGGATTCCTGTGAGCTCGCATAGCTCATCTGACCACTGGAGTGTTTCATGATCTATTGGTCCAAATCTAGCATCAGCTGGAGAGCATACCAAAGCATCACAAAGCCTGTAATTAATGAGTGCGTCCAATGGAGCCCATTTATGGACTTTTTTAAAGAAATTTGGGCGGTTTTCAATAAACCACATCATCTTGTTTACACTTTTTCGAGGACCAATTTCTGCCGCGAGTTCTTTACTCCTAGCACTTGAGCGACTGTCAACCCATGTCACAGTCGGGGCAAGAGCTTCACCGTCCTCATTGATAGGAGTGAGTGAATCCCGAGTTGTTGAAACAACTACACCAACAATGGCATCAGGTCCATCTTTGCAATCTGCAAGAGCTCGTTGCATAGTGTTGGCAGATGTACGCCAGAAAGTATCTGCTAACTGTTCGTGTATCTGTACATCTTTGGGCTTGGGAGGATATTCTTCATACGCTTTGCTGACTTCTCTACCTTCTTCATCGACGATAGCAGAGCGAGTTCCTGTAGTTCCTATATCAAAAATTGCGAAAAGACGATCACTCATCAGTATCACCAAATTTCGTGGAATCGCTTTGTTTTTGTACAAGGTGCCATATAGATTGTCCGACCAAGACAGTTATTTGTCATATCAGTTGTCTTCTGAATAATGTCAGATTATCCAGCCCATATGGAGATTGAACCCCGGGTTCATCTTATAAGGGGTACAAATGAAGCTCGCTTTCCAGAGGCAAATACAATCCTAATCGATGATGAGATACTCACTCTTGTTGATGCAGGTTCTAATCCAAATCAAGTCTTTTCGACTCTTAGAGACCTTGGTCATCAACCAGAAGATCTTAATCGTATTGTATTGACACATTATCATGCGGATCACAAAGGGTATGCTGCATATTTGCGAAGTGTATCTAAATGTGAAGTGTTGTGCCATCCATTAGCTAGAGAAGGAGTCGAAAGCTTTCAGACCATGATGAAATTCATAGGAATCGACAACCCAGAAACAAAAGGACATTGGTTGAACTTAATACAAGCCAGATTGCCTCATGTGCAAGACGATTACACTGTAGATGGTATCTTCCACGAAGACAAACCTATAGATTGTGGTGAGGTAGAACTCATTCCTCTTCATTCCCCAGGTCACACGCATGACCATACATGTTTTGGTATTAATGGTCTTGAAAAGGTACTTCTAGTTGATATTGACCTAACTGAGTTTGGACCATGGTATGGGAATACTGTAAGCGACGTCAGAGATTTCAAGAAGTCAATTGAAGATATTATTGATTTAGAGCCAAAAATGGGTATTAGTAGTCACCTTTTAGATCCCGTTACTAGAGGTCTTGAAGAGAAATTAAAGTGGTATCTGGAATTCTTTCAGAAGCGTGATGCTGAAATTCTCCATCACATCGCAGCAGGTATGGACACTATAAAGAAGCTTGCTCAAATACCAATAATTTATCCTCGAATTCCTCACCCAGCATATTTCATTTTCGAAGAATTAATGCTTGAGAAGCATGTTGAACTTCTGTCCAAGAATGATCTAATTATTTTTGATGATGGTCATCTTCAGGTTCTTAGAGCTTAATTCATTCACCATCGCATCCATTTTACTTGTGTTTAAATTCAGGTTTGCGTTTCTCAAGAAATGCTGCGACTCCTTCTTCTTTATCCTCTGTGTCAAATGTCCGGCAAAATACATCCAGCTCGAAAACGAGATGTTCGTCGATAGGAAGTTCCAAAGATTTCTCTATAGACTGCTTCGCCAAACCAAGAGCAACTCCGGACATTTGGGTTAATTTTCTAGCAAGTTCCATCACACCTGCTTTGAGTTCATCTATTGAATTGAAGACTTTGTTTACAAGACCAATTCTAAATGCCTCCTCAGCAGTTATCCTTGTACCAGTCAGGATGAGTTCTTTCGCCATTCCAAGGCCAACGAGTCTGGGCAGTCTGACAGTACCTCCATTGCCAGGTAATGTGCCTAGATTGATCTCCGGAAGACCAAATTGTGCATTTAGTGATGCATAGCGGATATCGCAAGCAAGTGCCAACTCACAACCACCACCAAGTGCATATCCATTTACAGCACAGATTACTGGCTTCTCCATGGAAACTATATACATCGAAATTTCTCTACTAGGGTCAACAACTTGTCTGATGGTTTCAGAGTTGCGTCCAACAAAATCAGTTACATCTGCTCCTGAGATGAATGCTTTCTCTCCAGCACCTGTAAGAATAACTACTCTTATGGAAGAGTCTTCATTAGCTTGTTTTAATAGCTCCAAGAGTTTTTTCTTTACACTGAGATTGAGTGCGTTATACCTATCCTGCCGGTTAATGGTGATTGTGGCTATTGCGTCTTTTACATCAAAGAGAACCAGTTTTTCAGTCATAGTAAACTCACATCCACTATCACTGAAGCATTTTGGGAAGGCTATAGCAATCACCAAACTCTTGTTGAAGTTTTAACAACTCCTCTCGAACCCTATCGAGCCCAAGCCGAGTAATGGTTTCAAAGGGACCTTCTTTATAGTTAGAACCCAGTTTCATCGCTTTGTCAATATCTTCTTTTGATGCAATTCCTGTTTCAAACTCAATCATAGCTTCTCTAAGATATGGCATGATAATTCTGGTGACCAACCAGGAAGGATCTGCACCCTTTGGTTCTTCAAGCGAACGTTTCTCTCCATCATATACATAGAAACCCTTACCAGCTTTTCTGCCAATTCTTCCCTCTTTTACAAACCGCTTGAGTGTATCAGGAACTTCAAAACATTTCCCCATTTCTTTCTCCATCGTACTCATCGTACCAAATGATATATCCAAACCAACAAAGTCACTCAATTCCATTGATCCCATTGGTGTACCAAACTGCTCTTTCATTGCAGTATCAATCTCTTCAGCACTTGCTAGACCTTGTTCATAGATTAATATCGCTGCTCTTGATATCTGCATTCGGAGTCTGTTGACAATAAATCCTGGACTATCTATTGCTTTTACTGTTGTCTTTCCCTGTGTTTCACCAACTTCCAAGGCAGTCTGAATCGTATCCTCGTTTGTTTCTTCTCCTATAATGACTTCGAGGAGCTTCATTGCAGGTACAGGAGAGAAGTAATGCATCCCAATTACCTTGTCAGGTCGATTTGTGACCTTGCCAAGCTCAGTTATACTAAGTGACGAAGTGTTAGAAGCGAGGACTGTGTGAGGTTTTGCAGAACAATCCATTTCACTAAACAGTTTCTTCTTGACGTCCATATTCTCGAATACTGCCTCTATAACCAGATCAACATCACTGACTGCTTCATCCAGATTTGTAGTTGTGGCTAGCTGATGGATTATCCTATCACCATCTTGAGGTGATAACTTCCCTCGTTTGACTCCTGATTCCACATACTCATTGATTCTTGACAGTCCTCGATTAATCGAGTTGTCATCTAGATCAACCATTATCACATCATATCCTGATGCGCCAGAAACATATGAGATTCCTGCACCCATAAGACCAGCACCAATAACAGCTATCTTGTTAACTTTCATTTCTCTCACTCTTTTTCTCTGAAAGCTAATCTCGTGTATGGTTTTCCCCATCGCTCATCATACAATAATCCCTCCAGAGGTGGTCTACTAGGACCGATATGTCTACTTCTGACTGGCACTCCAATACAAAATGCTGTCAACGGTGTCCAAATTGGTGGAATTCCAATTCTGTCACGAATCAATTGAGTATGACGAGAGTCCGAGCATACCAAAGCTTCGTAGCCGCAACCATAACCCATCGAAGTAGCGACCATCCACATATTCTGTATAGCCATACCTGCGACAACAGACCCGAAGAGCTCATTGGGATATAATTTAGTTGCATCATGCCATGCAGGACAAGCACACACAATAATAACAGTGTCACTCTTTTCGGGATATCTAAAGAGTTCTCCTTCACGAAGTCGAGAGAAAACAGCAGCTCTAAATTCATCCTGAATGTACCAATTCCTGCCACTTGTAAGTTCAAATGGTGCAGACCCAAATACTGTTCGAGCATTTTCTTGAGCGATATCTGCTAGAAATTCCTTTGTGTCTTGATCATCTCGTATAACAACTAGTCGAATCATTAACATATTTTCTGGACTTGGAGCATGTCGTGCAGCTTCTAATATCAGTTCAATGTGCTCATCAGGAATCTTTCCACCTGTAAACTCTCGAATTGAGCGACGAGACCAGACATATTTCAGTACCTGTAAACCTGAGGAGATTTTTGTGTCACTTATCTCCTCACCTCTAATATCCAAGCTTCCATTGGTATCTGTTGTCATTAATTCCCCTCGAGCTAATTTTTTGAAATGCTCTAGTCCCATATATGGAGGTGCTATTTATACGAACGCATTCGATAGGTCATCATATTGATATTAATTTGAAACCGTGTTGTATAGCTATTTGTGTCTAAACTCTGGTTTGCGTTTCTCAAGGAATGCCGCTACGCCTTCCTCTTTGTCTTCAGTATCGAATGTTTGGCAAAACACACCAAGCTCAAATGCAAGATTATCCTGAAGTGTTTGTTGCCAAGCATTATTTAGTGATTGTTTAGCCAACTTTATGGCTACTCCAGGTTTCTCAACCAACTTTGTTGCCAGCTCTTTAACACCTTCATGAAGGGCTTCAATAGAGTCAAACACTTTGTTTACGAGACCTATCCGCAACGCTTCATCAGCCTTAATCTGATCACCTGTGAATACAAGCTCTTTGGCAATTCCAAGACCTACAAGTCTTGGAAGTCTAACAGTACCACCATATCCTGGGATGATACCCAGAAGAATCTCAGGTTGTCCGAATCTTGCATTCACTGAGGCGTATCGAATATCACATGCCATCGCAAGCTCACAGCCGCCTCCCAATGCAAAGCCATTTACTGCTGCAATCACTGGTTTACTCATTGACTCAATATACACAGTGAGTTCCTGTCCTTCCAAGACGGCGGGACGTATTTCTTTTGAGTCCTTACCTGGGAATCCTGTAATGTCAGCTCCTGCAGCAAAAGCTTTGTCACCGGCACCAGTCAGAATAACAACCCTAACAGAGTCATCCTCTTCAGCTTTCTTGAAGAATTCACTTAGAGATGCTCTTACCATTGTGTTCAACGCATTGTATTTCGAAGGTCGATTGATTGTGATGGTGGCAATTCTATCAGCCACTTCGTAGAGAACTTCTTGTTCAGACACAGCACTTCCTCCTAGATAGTATTCGCTCAAGTTCAAAGGCGAGTAATAAGCCTTCGCGCGTATCACCTAGGCATCACTTAATGTTTAATTGGTTGTTTGCTACTATATTACAAGCAACCCCCGGAGTGAATATGATGGTTAGCTCTGAAAAGAGAGATGTCTGGAGAGAAAGTCTGAGTGCGATGAAGGCATCTCTTGTGAGCTCCTACGAATTCAAGACAATTGTTCAAGAAGAAAAGCAACTTATTCAGGGACTTCAGGACCTAGAGAAAGATTATGTTGTGTTCTCAGGTTATAGACGTAACGATGGCAGAAGAAGATTAAATGACATAAAAAGCGTCATTGATACAGCTCTTGAGAAAATCGATTGTTGTGATTCAAAGGAAGCATCTTCCATCTATCTGCAGACCTTAAAGGCAATCACACTTCAAACTCGTTGGGCATCAATATTGGAAGATCTTTCTAAATATGATCACAAATTCGGTTGAATATCTATGTCCCTAAACTATCATTCATATTGCTATATTATTCGATTGTGTCAAATTGATCAGGTGATTGATTATCCCAACAATAATAGACGAAACCTGCTGCGATGGATGCGGAACCTGTGTAAAGATCTGCAGATATGGTGTTTATGAAAAACTCGACGAAAAACCGCAAGTAGCTCATGTCCAATATTGTAAGGATTGTGGAAACTGTATTGAAGAGTGTCCAAATGAGTGCATTAAATTAAAAGAGATTATGTCAAAAAATGGGGAGAAGAAATAGAAGGATGAGCCCGAAGGCTCAACCTCAACTAGACTAGCCACTTGTATGTGACCATCTTCTCTTGATGCTCAAAAGCCAGCTTGAGCGGCATTCCAACCTCGGGCGGGCCCATAGGGTTGGTGATGTGCGCAGTTAATCTCAAACCTGATGGAAATTCACCAATGGCAACGATATATGGTTGCTTGGAAGAGAGGCTCTCTGGGGCAAAGTCAACAATGACATATGAATAGAGTTTAGCTTCTCTTTCAGTAAATTCAGTCAATTCGCATTCACTCAAATCTTTCTGGCAATGTTGTCTTGGGGGAAGATATTCCGCCCCACACTTGGGACACTTACTCTTCATGAGCTTCCCTTGATCGAGCGCTTCAAGAAATTTATGAAAGAAGGGAGTAATTGCTTTATCGGTAGAGTAACCAAGGTAGAGCTCTTTCTGTTCACTCATTTTTTACCAGCCCCTCTCAAAGATGAACACATTGACAAACTGACCAGATTGCCCGACATTGTGCGCAAGACCATACTTCACGTCATCAATCTGTCGAGATGGGTTCTCAGCCTCGCCTCGCATCTGCTTCAAAATCTCATAAGTCATGGAAACCCCTGTTGCACCCAAGGGATGGCCTTTACTTTTGAGACCTCCGTCACAGTTGACTGGAATTCTACCATCATGATAGTTATCTTTGTTCTCAACAATTTCTGGTCCCTTGCCAGGTTCGGCAAAGCCAAGATCTTCATAGGCAATGAGTTCAGCTATAGTAAAGCAATCGTGCACTTGTGCCATGTTGATGTCTTTTGGTTCAATACCAGCCATTTTGTATGCTGCTTTTCCTGCTCGTTTTGCACCAGGAATTGATGTAAGACTTGTGCGGTCTTGAATCATCATCTCAGAAGCACCAGCTCCAATTCCTTTGATCCACATTGGTCGGTCTGTGAATTCCTTGACCCTATCCTCGGCTGCTATGACAACTGCTGCTGCGCCATCTGTGATTAGGCTACAATCGTATAGATTCAGAGGTCTACATATAGGAATAGCATTATTTGCCTCTTCAAAAGAAACTTCCTTTGGAAGATGCGCCTTGGGATTCTGTGCGCCGTAGTGATGAGACTTCACAGCTATCTTTGCTAGAATATCATGTTCCATATTATACTCACTCATATACCGTGAGGCCATCAGTGCATAAAATGCAGGGAAACTTATTCCAAAAGGATATTCCCAGCGCATGTCACCTGCCTGCGACATATATTCAGTTGCAGTAGCTGATGATACGCGATTCATCTGTTCGACTCCCAAAACTAGCATGACGTCGTAGAGACCAGAGGACACCATCCCCCATGCAGCTCTAAGGCTTGCAGTTCCAGTAGTGCATGCGGACTCAACTCTCATGTGAGGCTTATCTTGCAGTCCAATATAATCAGCAATCAAAGCGGATCCTGCACCCTGACCTGTAAATTGCGATGCTGCGTATGAGAGAACACTTGCGTCAATCTTGTCTTGTGTGACTCCCTCATCATAAATTGGTTTGTAGGCTTCAGCACAGAGTTCTCTCATTGTGGCATCATATCTTTTTCCAAATTTGCTGTGGCCGCCTGCGACTACAGCAACCTTTTTTGCCATTTCATATCCTCCATGGGAAGAGCCAGCTCTGTGTTCCCAGAGATTAGCTCATATTGTTTACAGTATGTAACTTCTCTCCATTTACGGGGTCTTAAGGTTGACGATTGGTCATGAAAAAGAGAAGAAAGACCCCGGAGAACCGGGGTCAATTAACAAAGAAACTATTCTCCTGTAAACTTACCACGGCGCTTTTCAAAGACTGAGGCGATTCCCTCAGCAAGATCCTTTGTATGGAAACATTGAAGACCGGCTTCAACTTGAAAATCGAAATTGTGTTTATAGTCACTCTCGAAAGCCATATGCGTCGCTTGTTTTGCAAGCTTCAAAGCTACTGGTGCATTTCCACCAAACTTTGCTCCGAACCACATAGCTTGGCTCAATAACTCATCCTTGCTAACGACTTTGCTCACAAGTCCCATATCTAGAGCCTCTTGCGCTGTGACTTGTCCACCAGTTAGAATCATCTCCATAGCCTTTCCAAGTCCAACAATTCTAGGGAGTCTAGCACATCCTCCCCATGATGGAATTAATCCAATTCCAACCTCTACTGCTCCAAGCTTTGCCTCAGTATCACAGATTCGGATGTCAGAGGCGAGAGCAAGCTCGAAACCACCGCCAAGACAAAGTCCATTAATGGCTGCTATTACTGGCTTGGAGAGCTTTGCAACAGTATCGATAGCTTCGATACCTTGTTCCATGAGAGGTCGGACTTCATCAGGTGTACTCAGGAGTGCCTGCGCTTCCTTAAGGTCTGCACCAACACCAAACACCTTTTCATGGGTCGATGCAATAACAACTGCTCTGACTTCTGGATCGTTCTCAGCCTCTTGCAGAGCTGCAACTAGCTCCTCTAGAA
>PJET01000018.1 GCA_002825515.1 Candidatus Thorarchaeota archaeon MP11T_1
CTCTTCAAAAGTTCTGCAAACTTGTATGCTTTGTGCTCGTAGAGATGATACTCACCACTGATCGATTTGATAACATCTTCAAGCGGCGCAGTAAGTTTATTGTAGAAATTCTCGATTGCTGAATCGGGTGCGACGCCATCACGACATTCGGCGAGACAAAGAATCTCACCACCATCAACAACAGCATTCTTCGTAAGTTCAATAGCCCTCTGAGCATGATAGAGGCTCTTGTCCTGAGGATACCCTCCTGGTGAAACAACTATTCTTGTCCGAGGAGTAACTGTGAAGCTCGAGGTTTCATCCAATAGCTCCATACCACGAGCTGTCACTGGTTCTGGGTGTCCCGCATCTGCCCAGACTAGCTTCCTGTTGCTCGTCACAATTGCTACAAGAAAGATTCTTGCATTGTGAGTGATAATTTCCATGGCTTCTCTCATATCCTCTGCTAAGGGATTATCTCTTCTGGATTCATCCGGATGAAAGGGATGGATTCCAAAGGTTGAACGCGGATTGAGTGCTAGGGAATGGTTAGCTTCAATTGTCTGAAAGCCGCATACACCTGGAAGGAAGTTCTTCACGACATTCGAATAACCTGCAAAGTAATGTGCTTTCATATCGGACAGACTCACATATACATCATGACCTATTGCTGAAGCATTAACAATAACTGGAGTCCCTCCTCTTGTTTTTCCCAGATTGACCATATCTTGCGATTGGCAATCATGTATTTTTACATCATAGTTGGCTAGTTTGACATCATCTGCAGCACGTTTAATCGTGTCTACAATCTCAAGGTTTCCAGGATGGTTGACTTCATGCGATCCAGTTGTAATAATGAACTGAACAAAATTGGCATCTGTGAGTCGTGGTACCACTGCTGAGATCATCGCCCAGTGTGGGGCGTCACGTGTGTGATCCTCAACTAGCACACACACACTCTTACTCTTCGATATGTCAGATAGGAGAGGACCATGAGGATTATCAAGAACTCTTTCAATCCCTGATTTCACATCTGCAGAGGTCTTTGTGGTCTTTGGTTCTATAAAGTCTGCAAGGTTTTTTTCAGGTATTTTCAGCTTGATACTTCCATCGCCATATGTCACATTTACATCCAATGTTTTGCCTCAATATTAGAAGAGAGGAACACTCACAAAAACATTCACTATGTTGCACACTCTAAACTGAATCACCAAAACAGATATTGCACAATATACATCTGAAGACCCATGAGTGAGTCAGATAGCAATACGGATCAGTCAGGAACTGGGATGACAGGCATGGGTCGCTGGCTAGCTGTTTCATCTGAGCTACCCTGTGCTGTTGTTGCGATGTTGCTAGTTGGGCAAATTGTGGGGGGTTCTATTGCTGGGCCATCTGGTGCCACACTAGGGGCACTTCTTGGAGCTGTTTTTGGTTTTGCATTTGGTGTTTACAGTGTCTTTGTTACTATCCGATATTTTGACAGACTTGATGTCCAGACTAAGCGCAAAACAACCTACATGCCGCCTATGGAAGAGATTCTTGAGGATATTCGTTTTGATACTGATACTACTAGAACCGACGATATGGATGATTCCGAATAGCTTTTTCTCACTCTAGGAACTCAGAATCATCTGCATCCAAGACTTCAATGATCACCCTAGTTGCAGTTCTTCCAACACCTGCAATGATGATTTGGATGAGTAAGGCGATGAAGAACGCTCCAAGTGCGATTCCGAAAATTCTGATTGAGATTGAACTAATGGCGAGAGCCCATGGTGCAAGATAATAGAGATCGATTAGATACCATGAATACACGCCAGTGACTCCCATTAGTGCGACGAGAAGACCGAAGGCAAATACAACCGTCTTCACCCTGGGTGTATTCATTTTCACTTCTTCAATACCAGGTCCTACGACAGCATCTCCAATCCGTCTCGAGAACCTGATGAACACACTCATCGCAGCCAGAAAAACTAGGAGCGCAATAATACTGGTAACCAGAAGAACAAGTATTTTCAAATCATTATTCAAAGCAAAGAACAAATCGCCAACAGCATAAGCTGACAGCGACCCTATCATCATAATGACTGCCACAATCTGTATGACGAATGTGATGGTTGCTGAGCTTCTGAAGAGGCTTCCAAGATTGATATAATCTTCACGAGGTGCTGTCATATTGACCAACAAAACCGTTGTAGAATGCTAGTTATTTGAATTCTTCTACTATCATATCAAGTCATACGGCGCCTTCGTCAAGCTTATATCGAGCATAAATTGTCTGTCGGTAGTCCTCATCAGATTGTGAGGAGAAGAAATCTATGATGGCCTCCAAGTCTGCAAATGAATATGGCTTCGTCAACGCAAGGATCCGAGGCATGAAGTCCCGCTTCCTTACAGTTGGTAATTATGAAAGCCTCCTTTCAAGTAGCAGCTATGAGGATTTCATCAAGATACTCTCAGGAACTTATTATGGTCCGGTCATCAGTAGAGACTCAACCACTAGTAGGCCTAGTCCTGAAGAATTAGCTCTTATCCTATCCCATGACTTTGCCAATGTGAGCACGAGCCTTTCGCGTACACTCACCGGTAGGGTTCGTGAGTTCACGAATACCTACTTAGAGATGTTCATGGCAGAGAGTGTTAAATCGATTATACGAGGTGTCCATGTTGGTCTTGAGAGGGATGAGATTTTGCGCTTTGCTGTTCCTCAGACACCCGAACAAGCTACGTTGTTTGAAACCCTCGTTGATGCTGGCTCGGTAAGTAAGCTTATTGATCTTATTCCGCAGTGGGACCTTAGGGTTGCATTATTAACCAAACTTCCTAGCTATGAAGAATTCAACTCAACTGCGCCACTTGAGGTGGCAATTGAAGAATGGTACCTCAGGAATGTCATTGAAGCACTGAAAGGATTCTCAGCCGATGAAGCAAAACGAGTACTAGATATCTTGGAATCAAGAGTAATTCTAAGAAATGCATTGACTACGCTTAGAGCTGTTATACTTCAACTCGAATCACGTGCCTTGGAGCAGTCATTGATTCGATTTGCCAAAGCACGGGAGTTTACAGATTCTCTTAAGACAGTGAATACTTGGAGAGATGTCATTACTAGGTTGGAAACAACTCGTTTTGGCCAGTTTGGCGGAAGAATTGCACGACTCTATGAGGAAACTGAAGACCTCTCAGATGTTGAGTTGGCAATCGAGGACTTTATAGCTCAAAGAGTAAAACAGCAGCTGACAGCCTATCCTTTTCACCTGGGGACAATCATTGGATTTTTCAGTCTCAAATATTACGAGGTCAGAAACATCCGTTCGATTGCTGTTGGTGTCGAACGAGGACAGTCAGCTGAAAACATTAGGAAAATGATTATAATCTGGTGAGATTTGGAGGAAACGATCACATGAAAATCGACAATCGAATCAAGTTCATGGCCATGATGTTTATGGGCATAGTACTACTTACACTGGCAGTATTTGCAATTTCATTGGCCGATGCTTCAACAGTTCTAAGAGCTCTAGGAGTTCCAGTTGATAATGGGTATGTGCCCGCTCAACTTGCCGATGGTGATGGTTGGGCTATTCTTGGTCTAGGAATTGGTGCCGGTCTTGCCCTCGGTCTAGCTGGAATTGGTGCTGGTCTTGGAATGGGAACAGCTTCAGCAGCAGCACTTGGAGCCATTACCGAGAAACCTGAAACCTTCGGAAAGAGTATTCTATATGTAGTATTCATTGAGGCTGTAGCTATCTACGGTTTCGTTATTGCATTCCTTCTTGTAGGATACATTCCGACAATTATGGGTCATTAGTAAGACACAGAGAAACTAGTAGAGGTGATCTTCCTCCCTCTACTCTTTCTTTTCTTCAGTACCAAATAGGATTGATGAAACAGCGTCGCGTATATCACCATCATAACGCTCTAGTCTTGCTTCAAATGTATTGTCTACCCATCTGGTCGAATCCTTGTTACGTACAATCGCTCCGCCTGTTGCACGTAGATTTTCTTTTGCGATACTGAGCTTTGTTTTTCGGCCAGTTTTCTTACTAACAGATGCTTCAAGTGTCTTTAAATCGATTTGAGAATCATGTCCTTTTGCCACAACAATCTCCAGCTCTGATTCTTCAAGCGCTGCTGCCGCATCAATGATCAGACTTTCTAGAGTTTTCTCGTATACTTTCTTTTTCACCAAATCTTCAAGATGCTTCCTTGTTTTTGACATGACTTCTTCGATTAGGGCTTCTTTCGCCTCAAGAAGCTTATATTTTGATTTGAGCTTGGCACTTGCTTCATATCGCGAAACTTCTGCGTTTGCTTCAATCTCAGCTTTGCCAGTGATTGATGCGGTCACATTTTTTGCCTTTGCCCGCGCTTCTTTTAGCTTCTCTTGCTTATGTTCTTCTGCTTCCGATAGAATTTCTTTCTCTTTTTCAGCAGTCTTGGAGTTTATTATCTCGATTATGTTTGTCAATCCGCTCATGATATCATGCCTCCCCCAGTAGAATCTTTACGACTGCCTGATATGCAGTATCCCTCTTCTTTTGGGCGGATTCTTGCATTTTTTTGATAATCTTCTCTGTTTCCTTGAAAACCTTTGATTCAATCTCAACCTTTCTGCTCTCAATGTCACTGAGCATTCTAGTAGCTGATTCCTTTGCCTCTCTCTCAGCAGCCTCGACAATCATCTTTGCTTCTTCATCTGCATCATCATGAATCTTACGTGCTTGTTTCTGAGCATCTTCGATTCTCTTTTTTGCTGCTTTCTCAGTTTCATGAATCTGGTCGATTTCATCGTGTGCCGTACTCATGACCATTCCTCATAGTGCACGATAGTAGTTCATCACCGATACCTTCCCCCTTTAAAGATTAATGTCGGCACGTAAAGGTTATTTAGAGCATTGGAAGCATCACGTGCTTACTTAGCTCAGTATAAAGTGTCACTTTGAACACCTAATCTGACTCTGTGTTAATGGTGATGATACAATGGGTCTTCGAATGAGTCCTCAGGAAATGATTGTAGCCAAGGTTGTTTCTCATAAAGATTTTGAGAGACAGGTCTTACAGTCAATAGAGGCATTCGCTCTCTTTGAATTCATTGATGTTCGACGACAAGCAGGAATTGTTGATGTTAAGAGGACACGCGAAGAGGAAACTGTCTACTCCGCCCTTGAAAGATTGACTAAGATTCTTGAATCGCTAGATATTGATTATACTAAACGGACTGGAGTCTACACTGATGTTGAGGATACAACACTTCAGAACTCGCTCACTCTCGCGGCAGAAGTTATCTCTGCTGTTGAAGCCGAGGTTTTAGACATTGACTCCAAGACAACGATAGCCCGTCTAGAAATGGAGCGCCAACGAGGGATTGCAGATGTTGCGATGTCCCTTAAGCCACTTGGTATAGATCCTAGTCTAATTGGTACCACTGATTTTACATTTACTACTGCTGGAATTATTCTCTCCGGAAGAGAGTCTGAACTGGAATGGAGCATCAATGAGGTCACTGAAGGCGCGTTCACAATAGGCAGATTGCCTCTAAAAAGAGGTGGCTCTGCATGCGTCATCACTGTACCTGTCGAACTGAAAGATGCAGTTGAACGAATTCTCTCAGCAATGCAGTTTGAGGCTTTTGCAATACCTGAAGAATCTGCAGGTCAACCAGAGAAGATTGTAGAGGATGCTGAAACTCAGATTACTGAATTGAAACAAGAGATTGAGCAACTAGACCTTAGGAAAGAGCACATCGGACTTGAGTGGGGAACACGAATTCTAGCCGCTTGGGAAACCCTTGATATTGAGCGAAAGCGAATTGACATCAAGAGTTACATTGTCTATACTGAGCAATCTATCAAGATGTGGGGCTGGGTTCCAGAAGGTAAGGAAGAGGAGCTAGAATCCATTCTACGTTCCAGTGTTGGACCTGCTCTCGAGGTGACCTTTGATAAACCTGATTTCGCAGAGGTTGAAGCACCTACCTATATCTCTAATCCGTCGTTCATGAAGCCAACAGAGGATGTTGTAAAGGCATTTGGTATTCCGTCCCGGCACGATTTAGACCCTACAAAGTTTATGGCTCTCTCATTTCCGATAATCTTTGGTCTGGTCTTTTCTGATATTGGACAAGGTTTTCTGATATTCCTCATTGGATATGCGGCCTTACGAGCAAACAAGAAGGGTCAGGACTGGGGTTCTATTCTCGGTTATGTCCAGAATGGGGCTCAGGGTTTAATGCTGATGGGTATATTTGCAATGATTGGAGGTTTTCTGTTTGGTAGCTTTTTTGGCGCAGAAACAGTCGTTGAACCACTTTGGCCAATATTTGCACATACTGATCCAAACCGTGCAACGCACATGCTCAAACTCTCTATTGAAGTTGGTGTCATTCACATATCGTTGGGAATAATTCTGAGCCTTTACAATGAATTGAAACACAAGAACAGACGAAAAGCCTTGATTGCAGCATCTTATTTATGGTTATACCTTGGTTTCATTAACCTGTTATTTGGTGTTAGTTACAACAGTATTGGTAGCTGGTTCTCCGCAACTGGAACAGTTTCGATATGGCTTCCAATAATTGGTATTGGATACGGTACAGGTTCACACAATCCGTTCTATCCAATTCTACCAATAGCTCCGATGATGTTCACAATCGTGATGTTCATTATTCCACTTGTCATCATGATGATTGGTTCTTTCATGGGCAAAATGGATGGCATCGTATATTTCCTAGAATACGTTATTGGAATGATTAGTCACACAGTCAGCTATGCTCGTATTTTCGCGCTGAACACAGTTCATATCATCCTCAGCAGTGTGTTCATCTCATTACCAGCTATATTCTTTATCTACTTTCCAGAGTTTTCGTTATTTGGGATTGAGATAATTCCACACGAAGTACATACGTTACATTACACAGGTGCTCCCAGGATACCTTTCCTTGGTGCTGTAATTGGTACACTGATTGTTGGAATTCTTGAGGGGTTGCTTGGATTCATGCATACTCTCAGGCTACACTTTGTAGAATGGTTTAGTAAGTTCTATCATGCTGGTGGTGTTGAATTCCAACCATTCCGCGTGAAACGTCTGCATACTGTGAAAATTACCCCGCAGGTTGTTGCTTCAAACATCCCGGTTTCATGACAAACACGCAATCATTGTCCTGCTGATCCGAGGTAGAGTGCAACAAGCTCAGTTTCACCTTTCTCACTTGGGTCTTGGTCTCTTTCGAGTCGTTGTCTATTGTCCCAGACACTCCTTGCCAGTAGATCTGTAGTCTTCGCACGATTATCGACGTTCTGAGCTGCTTGCGCATCACCTACTGACTGAAAGACTTGTGCTGCTACTGTATAGTTACCAACAGCCTCTCGAAGCTGGTCATTTGCATCAGTGTAATGCATCTTTGCTTTGGATCTCTTTCCTGTTTTGAACATGTATTCTGCCATGAAGTCACTTCTTGCCCCTAGGATTCTAGAGAGGTCTCCTTTGAACTTCATTACTACACCTTGAAGCTGTTTCACTTGAAGCTCTACGTTGTTCCTAATGCGTATCATTTCACCCTTAACACTATCAAGCTCATTAGCAGCTGATTCGAATGATGCCACAGTTTGCTTTATTCTAGATATTGCACCATCATGAATCTCCAGCGCATCTTCAATTGGGTCCTCATCCTCAAGCTGGGCTAATTCATCCTCCAATTTCCTGAATGCATTCATCCTCTCAATCTGTGCTCTGAATGACCATTGCTCAGACTGTCTTGAGTAGACTTGTGCTTCTGAGGCGAAAGCTGTGGCCAACGCAAGCTTTCCAAGATCGGTAAGTTCAGCCGCCTTGGTTTTATCACCCAGAACCTTGTAGTATGAGGCTGCTTCTGCGGCGTGAAGATTCTCAAGAATACGTGACATAATGAACTTCACTCCGTGTGTCAGTTGCGAACTCAATTGAAACTGAATCATATACTTCACATTATTGAGGAGTGCAAGAGTTCTGTTTCGAAGGTTGCCAACCTCTTGGTCCTCCGCCTCAATGCTCAGGAGAATGCCTAGACTGTTTAGGCCTTCGCGAATCGCATCGAGTGCTTCTGCAGGATTGCTTACCATTAGCTCCTCGGCTTCATCTAGGTCTTTGCCTACATCTTGAATAAGTCCTGTTTTTCGAAGATCTTTGGCAAACTCAATCTGGTCAATTATATTGCTGATTTCATCATCTTTCTTCTTTCGTTTGTCAAGAAGATCCTTCACAAAAGTGTAAGTCTTTAGGTCCTCTTTGATGGCACTTGTGAGTTCTCGAGTCTTAGCGAGTTTTTCTGCTTTTTCCAGATTCTTGAAAATATCCTTCAAGACAAGATTTGCTTCACTCTTATTGTTGAGCTTGATTAATTCTGATAGTGTCTGTACACTTGCTTCTACACTACAATACAGAGACTGTGCTTTCTTCTGCTCTTTGTCAATACGTGACTGTTCAGCGTTGGTCTGAAGTGGGAGCACTTCTCTGAAACATTTCTCTGCACGACCGAATGCATCAGAAGCTACTTGGTATAGTTTCGAGGCATCCTCCAAGTTGCCTGCACGCATCTGAGCATCCGCAATGTCAGTATAAGTCATGGCGAGGTACACTTCGCTGAGTCCAGCAGTGTTCTGTTTCCAAGATTTTATCATTGACAGTCTGTCTTTTTCCTCACGCCTTTTCCCGAAGTGTGGGATTGCCTCATTATATAGATCAGTTGCTTGTTCAAATATGAACGAGCTAATGATATCTCGCCAAACAAGCTCATCAAATGGATTGAATGCCTGCCTGAATGTACTCTCTTGGCTTATGAGTTCGTTCAAGAATTCATCATAGAACTCAGCCTCTGCGCTTTTGTTCTTCCCAAGTATAGATGAAAGTTCAGCATCCTTTGCTTCGTGGCTTTCTTTCAAAAGTGAGTATGCTTGCATACCCAAAGCAACACGCCGGAGTTTTTGCGTTCCGTCTACTTTCATAGGAACCGCAGAGAAAGGTTTCTCAAGCATCGTATAGACTGCTGCGAGATACTTGGAGGCATTTTTCAACTTGTCCGCATGCTCCTCCTCAACAAATGGTCCACTTGCAGCAGCAGCTTGATGAAGCCATGCCATAACCCGCGCCATCCAAACATCAGCCAGGTTTCCCTGTACTTGTGTCGTTAGCTCTTCAAGCGCGCCCTCGAGTTGTTTCTTCACATCTCCTTCGCTCTGTGCGATTCTATTTCTTAAGTAAGCAAGATCAAAGTCATCAATCATAATCTGTTCATTAAAGGCTGCGATACTATCGTAAAGCTCAGTGAATGAGTCATGCATCTCAATACGTTTCTGCTCAAGCCCGTCCCGGTCATCTATGTCATGTAGAGAAAATTCTCTCACAGCATCTTGCGCTTTGATGTTCTGCTCGAAAAGTAGACTTGTAAAAATGGTAGTGTCATCTATATCAGTGTCATCCTGCTGACTTGCTTTCTTCTTCGAGCTGGGTAAAACATTACTCAATAGAGCGTCCTCCTATAATGTCGCGCCCAAAGAAGAAACAGCTTACTCTTACTTAAGAGTACTTACGCTGAGCGCCTTCTGAAAAACCGACTCTATACCAATTGCTACCAATACTCTAATGCCACATGCATAACTACTCGTCGTCAGCAGTCCTGAATCTTATTTGTCTCCCATCTCGAAACTTTATGAGATGGCCATCATCAACAAGTTTGTTCAGAACCTCACTGGTCCTTGAACGGGATCTTCCCCATTTTTCAGCCAACTCTGTTGCTGTGAGTCCTAGATCCTCCTTTTGGAGAAGGTTCACAAGTCTTGACCAACTTATGTCTCCCTCTAGGCAGTTTCCAGGATCGCTGAAGACATTATATTGGCCTGAGTCATAAGGAGAACCAGCATCTGAGTTATCCTTGAACCTACTAGTGAGCTCTACTATGGTGTCTTTTAGAGTGTAAACAGTCTGTTTCAACTCATGAACTTCCTTTCGAAGCTCTTTCAACTCCCTATTTTCGGTCATTATTCATCCTCTTCCTAGCTTTTTTCATAGTCTGGCCGGAACTCAATGTAGTTCCTTCTCTTTTTCTTCTTCTCCAGACAATCTTTAATGTCATCTACTTTGAAGTCCAATTTTTGCGTTGGATTGTAGTTTTCCATTTCCTTCAACGCTTCCTCACTACTCAACACCTCATCCGCTTCACTAGACAGAACATTGGCTTTCTTACTATTTTTCCGATCACGAAGTTTGGATGATGTTGATGAAACTGAAGTTTCTAGCAATTCATATTCAGACTTCTTCATCCGAAGGATGTTGTCGAGAATTTCCTTTGTCTCCTTCATACAACGGTCCCGTTTATGCTGGTACGTCATGGTGTCCGACAACCGTCAACAACAATCGACAATCGACACATAATGGTCTCTTGAGTATATAAGGCTTTGGTAAAGTGCTTTTTGAGCTACTCTTCCACAAACATGGTCCTGGCAAAGGTCATGTATCCTGTATGAGCCACCATCCAAGTTGTTGGTCGCGTCTTATTCTCTCTTACCATAATCTCTCGTTCTAAGACCTCAAGGGTCTTTATCATGCCCCACTTTCCACTCTCTCCAAGCGCCTTACATGTCTTCATCGTCTGCTCGATGGTAGGACTGTAACTTGCTATATATCGACTTGGCCGCAACACACGATGCGCTTCATCAGTGAGATCCCAAGGCGTAGCGAGATCGAGAACAACTGCATCAAGATTGTCTTCTTTGATACCCTCAAGAATGTCTAGATTGTGCATTGTTATGTTTGTGGTGAGTCCATACTTTTCGAGATTCTTTTTGGCACCGTTATACATGTCTTCCCTGACCTCATACGTATATACGTGTCCAGATGGTCCCACAGCTCTTGCCAAGATGCTGGTTAATGCTCCAGACCCTGTACCAGATTCAACGACTCTCGCTCCTGCACCAATACCAGCTTCAACAAGTATGGTTCCCGCATCCTTTGGATATATTATCTGTGTATTCCGGCCCATTGCAATCTGAATATCTGTTGGACTTGGTCTGTGTACTTGGAATATGGTTCCTGAGTGACTTTCAACTTTTATTCCATAGGGTCTACCAATCAGGTCATCGAACTTGATTATTCCCTTATTGGAATGAAATTCCTCTCCAGCGATAACTTTCCGTATCCAGTTACGTTTAGCATCAAGGAAAATGAATACATGACTGCCTTCTTGAATCTGGTCTTGCATGGTTTGCAACTGTTGAACTCATGTTTTGAGTTTTGCTAACCATCAATTCTTGCGATATGTGGAACCGCGCGATGCTACAAAGCTTTATTCGAAGTCAGATTCGAGTCGTCTAGAGGTGTTCGTTTGAGAAAGCCTTCCACGCCCGATGAAGATGAAATCGACGCCGCTAGTCAAGCAGACAAACCAGTGGATCTTCTACCAAAGTCCGCGTTTCCATATCATCCACGTGTAGGCGAGCCACTTGACTTGCTTGTTGACCTTAGTGTTGGTGTCGTACTAGGTCGCTCAGAATCATTCCATAGAAAATACCACACAAGCGGTCTTGGAACAATAGGAGGAATTGCTGAGACCTCGGATGATATCCTCACCTCATTGATGGGAATGCCCGTTACTTTGGACCTAATGAGTCCACATGTCATGTTTGTTGCTGGAAAAAGAGGCTCAGGGAAGAGCTATACTCTTGGAATAGTCGCTGAGGAACTTGCACTTGCGATGGAGCGCAGAGAAATCGAGGTTGCCGCAGTTGTTGTGGACACTGTTGATGTTTTCAGACAGATGGTAGATGCTAATGACGAACAGGGCGATCTTTTGAAGAAATGGAACCTCGAAGCCAAGGGATTCTCTGTCGCAGTATACATACCACGTAGAACCTATGTTGGACTTCCAGATGAGGTCAAAAAGAAGGCACGACTGTTCCCATTGTCTATCGGTCCCAGGGAGCTAACTGTTTCAGACTGGGGTTATGTGCTTGAGAAAGGAGGGTCTCTGAGTACTACCATGGAAAACTTGATTGGAGAAACCTTGGAGAGCGTTCGAAAGGGATACACACTATCCTCTGGCGAAAAAGTATCTCTCAAGCGCGATTTCAGTATCAAAGATATGATTCAGTGTATCGAGTCCAACCCTACAATAGAAGAGCTCTATAAACCAGCAACAAAAACAGCGTTGATACAGCGATTGAAGCGAGCAGACAGGCTAGGAGTTTTCCATCCAGGGGGTACAAGTGCTCAAGATCTTGCAGTTGCTGGACAGATTACAGTAATCGATGTTGCTCCCCTGGGCTCCGATGCAGAAGCTGTATTGGCTATTTTGACTAACATGCTTTGTCGGCAAGTTCTAACGTATAGGATGGCTTGGACGGATGAGGGAACAAGCGCTCGAGAAGAACTACCTCCCACTTGGCTGATTATCGATGAAGCTCACACGCTTGTTCCAAGAGGTGGCAATACTCCTGCAAAGGAAGCTATCATTGGATATGCAAAACTTGGGCGCAGATTTGGCTGCAGTCTGGTCCTCTGTACACAACAACCGTCTGCGGTTTCTGATGAAGCAATATCACAGGCTGACATTATTATATCACACTCACTCTCGCATGATAATGACATCAGAGCACTTCAACAGAGGGCTCCAGCTGTGATGCCTGACCAGTTCCGTGACAAAGTGTTCATCAGTAGTCTACCGCGTGGTGTGGCTCTTGTTTTTGACCAGAGCACAGAAAATAAACGAGGTTTCATTATTCAGGTACGACCTAGGCTCTCACAACATGGAGGAACTGACAGACTTTCTGGACTCTTTGAAGCCGTACGCCTCCTCCATCCTGAAGAAGTTGAGGATGAAACTGAACTTGAAGAAGAGGAAGAAGAAGCTGGTGTTGCTGAAGAGGAGCCTATTGAAGACCTTCCCGAGGTCTCACGACCGCCATTGAAGCTAAGTAAGGAGGACTGGAAAGTCCTCGATGGTTGGATGAAGGACTACATCAAGACACTATTTGACCAAGAGAAGCAGGAGTACGACATTATAGATGAACCTGCGCCTCGACTCGAGGAACCCCCTCCCGTGCAAGAATCAACAGCCATGGAATGGGAGTTTGAACGAGTTCCAATCACTGAGCTTGATACTGACCAGATTCGAATACGGAAATTCGGTCCACTTTCTGCCCTCCTCCTTGGGAAAGCCATGACCAGACAGGTCCTTTACAGCCGAGCCTCCCATGAGTTCCTTTTCACATCAGAGAAGGATGTACGCGAAACGCTTCTTGTGGAACGAGAAGGTATGGACCCTCTTGAAGTGATAGAAGATGTGACATCAGGACTGATTTCAACTGGCATGAAGCTTGATGAAATGATCCATGAGCACAATTTCACTTTCGTATGTTTCAGAATGGATGATTTGAGAGCTGCTTTCACTGTACGAACTATCGAGGAAAAGGTGTCTATCCCCTTTGTTGTCATTGGTAACAACAAGCGTGCAGTTTTGAATCAT
>PJET01000145.1 GCA_002825515.1 Candidatus Thorarchaeota archaeon MP11T_1
GTTCGAGACCTAATGAAGGTCTATAAACGCGGGCAAAAGGAAGTTATAGCATTAAGAGGTGTTGACTTCGAAGTTCATGAAGGAGAGTTCCTCTCTATAGTAGGACCTAGTGGTTCTGGAAAATCAACCTTGCTCAAAATGCTAGGGGCGCTTGACAAACCTACTGCTGGTATGATCCTTTTTGATGGACACAGCGTTTCGATATTGGATGATAGAAGGTCAATGCTCTATAGAAGACAAAAAGTGGGTTTCATTTGGCAAGTTGGCAATCTTGTGCCAGGCTTGACTGCATTCAAGAATGTCACACTACCCATGAAGCTTGCTGGAGCTCCAACGAAATTGGCAAATGAGAGAGCAGAGATGTTACTTGACATAATGGGACTCGGTCCTAGAGCGCATCATAAACCGAATCAGATGTCTGGAGGAGAGAACCAAAGATGTGCCATCTGTGTAGCTCTCGCAAACAAACCAGAGCTACTATTGGGAGACGAAATCACTGGGGAATTAGACACGGAAACCACAGACATGGTAATGGAGGCATTAAAGAAGACAAATGAGGAGTTTGGGACTACCATCATCAATGTTACACATAATCCTCGAGTGGCAGAGTATGCTGATAGGGTCTTGAGAATCAGAGATGGCCTTATCGAAGGGCAGAAACACACTCTGTATGGGGACATAACTGAAATTGATGCGAAGGGGCGCATGGTTATTCCAGAAACAATCAGACGTCTTGCAGGAATTAAGAAGCGTGTTGTTTTAAAAGCAACATCTGAAGGTCTACTGGTTAGTCCGTTGGACACTGGTGAAGATAACAACAACGATCAGCCAACCCAATAATAGCTGAATTGTTTATGGGACAATGTCTTTATTGTAGTTAGTTTGAGAATTATGAGTGGTAAGTATGAGCCTTGCTGAAATGCCGTGGTCTTTCTATGCAACACTTGTTTCATTTGGAATTTTCTTTGCATGTCTAAATATCTATATACTTACGCTTTGGTTAGCACATCCACTCGCAAGCCCATACTGGTTGATTGGGGTTGTTGCAGGCGCAGTTGGTCTTATTTTCTCGATAAGGATGGTTCGGATTCACCAGGTTGAGCTGGTGCATAGGAAACGTCAAGAAACTACAGATGAGAGCATCGAAGATTAGACTCAAGATTAAATTTTTCAGGTCATGGAAATATTCGGCTAACTGTCCTAGGAAAAGGTATGCTATCGCGTATGTGATCGAGTTCTAGCATCCATGTAATGATTCTATCTACTCCAACTCCAAAGCCAGAATGTTGTACACTACCATATCGACGAATATCAATGTACCATTTGTATTTCTCCGGATCGTCTCCAATACGAACTAGATTGTCAATCAATAGCTGTGCATCTGTTTCACGTTCGCTTCCACCAATGACCTCTCCGAAACCACGTGGAGCAAGGAGGTCACTATTCTTGTAGGTACGGGGATCCTCGGGATTGTGTTTCATGTAAAAGGATTTGATTTCCTTTGGATAAAATTCAACGAATAGGAAGTTGTCACTGTCTTTTGTTAGTAATTCCTCCGCTTCAGCACGAATATCGTCGCCCCATTTAATTTCAAGTCCGGCTTTTTGACAGAACTTAATCGCTTCTTCATAGGTCATTCTATCAAATGGTGGATTTACAGCTAGTAGCCGCTCTGGGTCTACTTCTAATTCTTTGAGTTCAGAAGAACGATTCAATGCAACTGAATGACACATGTGACTGATGAGGCCCTCCTGCCTCTTCAAGTTGCATTCATGATCGCACCATGACTCCTCAACCTCGAGATGCCAAAATTCAGTGACATGTTTTCGGGTGCGAGACTTTTCAGCTCTGAATGAAGGTGCCAGAATGAACACTTTTTCCATAGCAAATAGTTGTGGTTCGAGATGCATTTGACTTGTCTGTGTCATGTACATCTTCTTTCCAAAATATTCAACTTCGAAAAGCTCGGCTCCCTCTTCACCCATTGTTGAAACGAACATTGGACATGTAGTTTCATAGAAACCTTCTTTCCTCAGATATTCTCTAGTTGCTCTGAATACCTCATCTCGAACCTTCAGGACATTTGTGAGCTTTCGTGACCTCATCCATAGGTGACGATTATCGTTCAAGAATTCAACGCTCTGGTGTTCTGTAATTGGAAATTCTTCTGCGAAGTGTAGGACTTCAAACTTCTCCACTTGGACTTCATATCCACCCTCAGCACGAGCGTCAGCTTTCACAATTCCGACCATTGTGACAAGGGATTCTATCAACATCTTCTCAGCATCAGCGTATTCCTCTTCACTCACAACAGACTTTTTGATAACTGTCTGAACGACACCGGAGGGGTCACGAAGAAGAACAAACACCATCTTCTTCTGCTTTCTAATCCGATGAACCCATCCGCGAAGGTGTACTTTCTTCTCTTCGAATTTTCCTTCAAGCACGTCACCGATATGAATATAGCTCACATTATTCACCATGACTGTTGATAGCACAACTAATGAAGTTGTGACCCTACTGACCTTTCTTGCTAGAGATAAAAGGGTGACGGCCATAAGAGACCGCCATTTCAATTAACGGTATCTTACAAACCAGATTATCACGATTATAGCAATAACTCCTGCTGTGATACCAGCAATCCATGTAAGGTATACAGAAGCAGTAGAGGCTGACACGAACACCTTTACTGTGGATTCGGCCATATTATTGCTGCGATCATAGACTCTCAAAGTAACATTGTGTTGGCCTTGAGATAATCCAGAGAAATCGAAAGCAATATTCGCAGTTGTCCAGTCAGCGGTGACTATAACTTCACCATTGACTAGGATAACATAATAATCCATGAAATCATCAGTGGCGGTCCAATTGTATACTTGGTTTCTTGCGCCTTGAGTATAATAGATGTCTGGGGGAGTGTAAGAGATTACAGGGGAAACATCATCACCAAGAACTGTAACTAAAACGCTATGCATGGCTACGTTTCCACTTGTATCATTTGCATACAGCGTGAAATTATGAATACCAACTTCTAGACCATCAAGACTGATTCTAATAACTGGCTCATCAGGATTTATTGTACCATTTGCAAATGGTTCATCGTTGTTGCGAATGTCATACATGTTTGGATACTCATCAGTCACGTTCCATGAGAGTGAGTGACCAGTTTCACCGAAGACAAACTCCACAGGTTCAGGACCTTCAATGACGGGTGTGACATTCTCATAGAAACGAAGAGTAATGATATCCTCAGCAAAGTTGGAGTTCAAATCAATAGCGCTTAGTTTAATCTCATAATATCCAATAATGAACTCAGGGAACGAGGCGCTTACATTATAGACATAATCATAGGTTGTGTTAACCCAATCTGTTGTTACATTTAGGAATCCATTAACATAAACCTTGATTGAACTGGGATGCTCATCTTCAACTGTCCAAGTGAGTGTTACATTCTCTGTACCCAAAAGGACATCAAGATCACCAGGTCCTGTGATTACTGGATCTCGAACATCTGATTCTAATGTAGTTAAATCGTAAGAGTAGTTGCCCAGTCCAACTGGTTGTCCCAAATAAGTCACTGTCCAATTAATGAATTCAATAGGGAGATCAGCAAAAATCACAGTACCATTTGCTGGTGTGACCTTAGAATCATATGCTGTGCCATTTTTGTAAGTCACTTCAACATCTGCACCAACAATTGGAGATAGACTTGTTTCATAATATGTAAAGACTTCTAAGTCAAGGTAATCAGAATCCCCGATTAATGGACCAATGTTTTGGTGAACCAGAAGTTGAGTGCCATTAGATTCGACAATTCCACTTGCTAGCAGATACCCAGCGTACGTGGGATCATTTAGTACAGAAACCTTCCAAATGTAGCTATCTTCTGGAAGGTCTGTGAAGTCAGCTCTTCCATTCACGACCTCAACCTGATTCCAAATCGAATCATCACTGGTACGATGGATGGAAAAATTGAGATTGTTGGCAGGCTTGTTTTCAATATCTGTTATTGTTGCATTTAAGTCGTCATCATCATTTTCCCAATCAATATTTCCGAAAAGAATCTGAACATTGGCCTCTGGACCATCTGATACTATTTGTCCCGTTTTATCCGGAGTAACAGTATCGGATGGATGTGAAACGTTCCACTGAAAGGTACCTTGTGGCAAGTTTATGAAACGAGCATATCCATTTCCATCAGTTTGCAATTCATCCTCAAGCAATCCAGATGTTGTATTATAGAGCCTAACCCATGCGTTGTTCAACGGTGTAGTACCGTTCCTTACTCTGAACTCAAAATCATCATCATTGAACGCCATTAGATTGTTGTATATTCTTATGTCTACCACAAAATTTGTCGCCGCGGGTTCAAATTGCTTTTCAGAAGCTGTACCTAAACTGAGGTTCTCATTGAATGCTACTGGAGTGGTTACACTTACCACGAAGAGAACCAGAAATAGGAATGCAAATGCTCTATGTATCTTGCTCATCCAACGTCACTCTCAATAGGTCTTGAGATAACCTTACCTTTAGTCATCTCGAGGCTTAGCGGCGTCGAATCTTCGGCGAGCATAAAAGGATTTTCCTTAGACTCTAGAATAACCGGAAATAACCTACTCATCATTCCGCCTCCGGTTTATGTGTTCGTATGGGTGTAATTGGCCCTATATCACTTTCACCCTTTTGATAGTGAGTCATTTGTTGGATGAATTGTCAAAGTTCTTCATCTCTTAAGTTGTTGTCACATACACATTCAGAATCTATGCCTTTCGTGCTGTCTTCATAACAATAGGTTCCTTCGATCCAATCATGATTTGAGAAATTGGAATCAAAGCGATACATGATCATTGTCTGACAGAGTCTGAGATTGTTGGTTATTATCATACTACCTCGAAAAAACCGAAGTCGGTGTGCAAGGATGCATAACTGATTAAACTTATTCATAAAAAAAGGGAAGAGCTACGAGAGAAAGTAACTCCTCCTCAAACTATTTCACTCTGATGTGCTCATTCCGATAAAAGCTAGCGCTTCTGAAACTGTATTGTGCACTTCAATTGAAAATTCGTATCCTTCGATATCGTGATACATTACCATGGATTGTGTGGTTCGTCTCAAGGCTTCTTCCAGTTTTCCTTCTTTTACCAGTGATATGCCAATTGAAGCAATTCCTCGCTCTGTGGCCTTGACTGATGCAGGTACGATTTCTTTGCTCAGTGTTTCATCTGGTGGAAATTTCTCCATCACCTTGAGATATCTCTTGGCTACTTCAGGTATCTTATGGGTCGGATACCATGAATGTGTAACAATATACGGCATTTTTCTCCTCTCAAACTCAATTTGATTTCTTAAAGTGTTGAAATGCAAGAAGTCGTTGTGCTCTCTCATCTGAGAGAGTCATCAAGATGTATCAGTGATATGACAACACTGTAGCCTAAACTTTGCCCCTAGCTTCGACATAAGGTCTCCGAAATTCCTTTGAAAGGCACGGAAGTACGGAATCATCCCTTCATGAAATTGTGACACGCGGTAAGTTTTAGGATTCCTGTCATTTGGGCCAAGGTCTGTCTTTCGTGTGATACTTTCCATCCTGTAGAAGACGTTGACAACAGGGTCAGGATATCTATGGAGAGAGGTAATGCGACCAGACTTGTCGCTGGTTCATTCTATGCGAACCATCTGCGAGAGCCCCCTGAATGTAGATTATTTTGGGTCTCTCTAGAATAGCATGTAAAAGGGTTTTCATAGTTAAACTTCAGAACTATAGAGCTAGAACAACCCTTATGACTAAGATTGGCGGGGAGAGAAATATGACAGAAATCGAATGGAACGATAGTCTTTCTGTAGGTATCAAACTCATAGATGAACAACATAAGATGCTTATTCAGCGAATCAGAGATTTGTCTGATGCTGTTGATCAAGCAAGAGGTTTGGAAAAGATTTTGCAGACACTTGATTTTATGATAGACTACACTGAATTTCATTTCTCAACAGAAGAGAAGCATATGAAGCGGTTAGGCTATCCAGCATACGATGTTCATATGAAGCAACACGAGGAATTCAATTCTACTCTTGACCGTTTGGTTGAGGACTTTGAAGAAGAAGGAGCAACCGATGCTCTTAGCACCTCAATCAATACATTTCTGATTAACTGGCTCATTAAACATATCAAATCGATAGACAAGAAATTTGGTGAGTTTCTCCAAGAAAAAGGATTCGAGGGATGAGCCAAAGAAGGCTATCCCCTTTTTCCTTCTGACTGAATTATCTCAATCTGAGAATAGAGGCAATATTAGCATCAGAATCTATGACTGGTTTTATTTTTCCTGCCGTAGAAGTGAATAGTGTTGTGACACCAGGACCGTGGCCAGAAATCACACAATCACTATGCACGACGATACCAACAGATACTGCATCTTTTTTATAGATGCGACCATAAGAATGGTCTGCATCCATGATAGCAACTAGGTCTCCAAATCGAAGATCATCAAGACCAAACTCTGTATTTGTTGCTTCATCAAAGAGCTGAATATCATAATCTCCAGAGTATACTTGGTCAGCGCCAAGACCAGAACCCATGATTCGAGCTGGAACCATGTGAGTAACAGGAATGGCCAATTTTCCATCATTTTCTTCGAAATTGATTTTGTTAAGAAACCTAGGATCGATATTCATGACTTTAATATCAGGATAGTCCAACAGCTCCAATCCCTGACCAAAAGATTTGACCTGAATTTTATCTCCGATGACCAGTTTCTCCATGACTTCCTCTGGAAAGTCAACCATGACATGTTCTATTCCTCCATGTTTTCCAACAACTGTGCCCTTCTCTCCCTTTGCATCACTAGACCCTACAACAGTAGCTTCATTCCCAACACAAGAGAGGATATTCAAGGAGGTGTTGGCCATCGTTTTGAATCGTGCATCATTCTCTTTATTCTCAATACTAACTCCGGGCTCAACATGATCAGCCTTCCAACCTGTAGCAAGATCACCAACACGGAGATTGTAGGTGATTCCCCCAGTGCTAGGGAGTGTGACCGGTTTGCCATCAGATGTTATTCGATAGGCAGACCTCGCAACGGGGCTGGCAACTTCACCCAACACAGAAATTTTCACAAGTTTGTCTTCGTTTGTCCTAATCTGCATTAATTTCAACCAATTGGTGAGAAGCCCATCCAACACATAAGATTGACGTTTCCATTATTCAAGAAATTCAGAGTCGCTTTTCAAGCCAATCAAACATGTCAGCCAGAACTTCCTCGCCACCTTCTTCTTGATATGGTTCATGGTAAAGACTCGGATATAGTTTCCATGTTTTATCTGTGGATGCGATGTTGTCAAAAAACTCCTTGTTACGCTCAGGAACTAGTATAAGATCCTCACCAGATTGCTGGACAAGAACTGGTGCTCTAATTTTGTTTGCTGAATTGAACGCCTCTTTACTTGCTTTTAGTCCTTCTATAGCAAACCTTGGTGTTGCTTTATCGAATCGAAGTGGATCCTCTCTATTGTCTTTTACAACTTCAGGGTTTTTTGAAATTAACTCATGATCTAGGCCGTTGTCAATATACCTCTTCAAATTCATTTTAGAAAGCAACGAACCAATCGCCCGTGTTGCAGAACTGACTTTTAGTCGCTCTGAAACAGCCGGAGCAGGAATGATAATCCCATCAGCCTCATCAGGATGTTTGATAACATAATGAATGATGAAAACTGCTCCTAAGGAATGTCCAAATAGAAATAATTTCTTATCATCGTGAAGTAACTTCAGATAAGCTATTAGAGATTCCATATCATCAGTATACTCATCAAAACTCTCAACATGACCTTTACGTCCAGGGAAAGTACCAAAACCCCGCATATCTGGAGCATAGAAAGCGTATCCATTAGATGAGAACTGTTCTCCAAGGAATGACAATCTACCACTGTGAGAACCCAAACCATGTAAGCCTAGTACTATAGCTTTAGGCACATCCTTTGGTTTCCAGATTCTCAAAAGCATAGTCGTGCCATCGAATCCTTGATAGGTGCTTTCTTCACTCATCACAAAAACCATGAAGACACATGAGCTATCTGCCCTATGTGTCTTCCGAAACTTGTTATGCACGTTCATCAATGAACGAGAATTGTTTATTCGGATAATCGATAACTGTTTCAAAATTCCTTAGGAAATCATAGCCAATTATTCCATTATCAATTAAGTAACCTTTGGGAGATACTTTACTGAGATCAATCACAACAACCTGCGAATTAGTAATATTGGCAGTACCAACTGAAATTGATTCAAGTCCAGCCATTTTTAATTCCACATCTCCACCAATACCACGAGCAATCCCATCAACAGATATGGCTTCAATTTCCAGTTTTTCAGCAAGCTCAGGCGTAATCACTGTATTTCCAGCCCCTGTATCAACTACGAAATTGAAGGGTCCTTGACCATTGAGGTGAACTGGTACGCCAACTAAATGGGAATCTTTGATGTATTCAAAAGGACTCCAATTTATCCCATTGCTTTGATTTTCTGAATTGGTTTTGCTGATTTTGAATAACTGCTTGTTGTAGCTGAGAGACATTGTGCAGTGCTTCAAAGTTGTGTAGCCTAGTACCCCTTCACGACCTCCAGTGCCTTTCAATAGAGCGTTAACATCAAGAACATATACCTCATCTTTCTCGAATTCGAGTGATCCGACTCCAATAGCTACGTCTGCATATTCAGTCGGAATACTACCACCAATTCCACGTGCTTCTGGACGGTTCCCAGGACGAGTTTTAATTCCTAGCCGCTCTGCAAGTTGCGGAGTAACAGTTGTTGTAGAAGCTCCCGTGTCTAAGTCAAAAATGAATGGTCCTTGACCATTAACCTTGACTGGAATCTTAACGAGACGAGCGCCTACATCGATTTTTACCTCAATCTCCAATTTGGTGAACCTCATTACTCAGGTTTTGTGCCTGCAAAATATGCACTATAGGCTCCGTAGAGGCTTGCTCCTGCTTTGCTAGTAATTTTAGCATCGGTAAACCCAGCATCACGCATATGCTGTAAATATTCTTCATCGAGAATGGCCCCACCAATGCAACCTGTATATGTGACGACTTGATCGCGGACCTCTTCGGGTAGTGGTTTAGAGAGAACGATATCTGACACCATAACTCTCCCGCCAGGCTTTAAGACACGGTAGGCTTCTCGAAACACTCTGCCCTTATCAGGAGCCAAGTTAATGACACAGTTACTAATTACAACATCAACAGTGTTATCATCTATAGGCATGTCTTCGATATCACCAAAACGAAACTCAACATTTGTGATTCCGAGCTCTTCAGCATTTTTCTTTGCCTTCTCGATCATTGCAGGAGTCATATCAACACCAATTACCTTTCCAGTGGCACCAACCTTCTTACTCGCTACAAACATATCAAGACCAGCTCCACTGCCAAGGTCGAGTACAACCTCACCTTCTTTGAGACTGGCAAGTGCAACAGGATTTCCGCACCCTGCAAATGATTCAGTGGCACCAGCTGGCATTCCTTCAGTATCATAACCAAGAGCATCTGCAATGTTTGCTCTTGTGACCTTGGCTTCTTGTTGTGGACCACAACAACTTGAAGAGGCTTGGCTCTGCGGAGGACAACAACTTGCATCATTAGAACTAGGTGTTTGTTCATCTGCAGTCCAAGTTCCCTCTGCTACGCGAGAGTACGCATCTCTTACTGCTTCCTTAATTTCATCAGACTTCATTTCACTGATTTTTTTCTCTTGAGTCATATTATCACCAGTTTCCATGGGTTTTGATTTGAAAAATCTTGTTCACCACAAAATGATGGCTGACATGAGCATCTAGAATTCATCCGGTCGTTGATTCCATATTTCGGAAATACTTTTGTATGATTTTCTTTTTCGGTCATTCAATCGCCAGCTATATTGGGTGTCCAATATTGGGCATCCTATATATACATTTAAATGTATCGGACATCCAATATTTTAACATGAGTGACCCGAAAGAAGCAGCTCCATGTTGTCCACCAGATTGTTGTGATATGAGAGGACTTCTTACTTTTCAGATACTCTGGGAACTCGATAAAGAAGAAATGAATGGTCAACAAATTGCTGAAAAGATTGCTCTAAGGAGAGGTACTAAACCAACTCCAGGAACAATATATCCAGCCTTGAAGGAGCTAAAAGAGGGCGGTCTGATTAAGGGTCGCAGAGAGGGTAGACAGATCATTTATCATCTGACATCTGAAGGGAAGAAAGGATTGGCTGACGCTTCCAGATATTTCATTCAAGCTTTTGGCGACATAGCAGAGGATGTGAAGGTCAAAATCATTGTTATCAAGGGAGAAGACTGTGCTGCGGATGAAAATACAAACATCTGTCGATAGAATTCAGCATCTGCACAAAATTCAATGAGCATAATTGCTCACATTTAAAAGCGCCTATATATAGAACCCATAAGTCCCTTATATACTATATAAGGCAATATAAAAGGCAGGTAAGAGCAGATGCCACGTCCACAGCCAAAGACCAAGATAGAGAACGTTGTTGCTTCCGTAATTTTGAATCAGCGACTTGACCTCGACGAGATTGCTGCCACAATGCCCAATGTCGAGTTTGACCCCGAACAATTCCCTGGGCTCGTATACCGTCTTAAGAAACCTAAGACAGCAACCCTAATCTTCAACTCAGGCAAGATGGTATGCACGGGAGCAAAAAGCGAGAAAGAAGCAAAGCGTGCAGTCCACAAGATTGTCAAGAACATCAAGGAAGCCGGTATTGAGATCACCGGTAAGCCAATTATTGTTGTTCAGAACATTGTTGCCAGCGCTAGTCTAGGAGCGGAACTCAACCTCGAGCTCGCAGCCATGAAGCTTGAGAACACTCTTTACGAACCAGAGCAGTTTCCAGGTCTGATCTATAGGATGCGTGACCCAAAGGTTGTCATCCTATTGTTTGGTTCAGGAAAGCTTGTAATCACTGGTGCCAAATTTGAGCCACAGATTGATGAAGCAGCTGAGAAAGTAATGGATCGACTCTTAGAGCTCGGAGTCATGAGAATCCCAGAAGGCGAAGATTGGGGTCTCGAGGATTACGAGGAAGAGGACTGGTAAATCATATTGTGTTCCCAGTCATTGACATCGGGAGCACACCCTCTTATTTTATTTTTATACATAGTTCCACTATCTGATGGATTTATTACCAAGTAGTTAAATAATTTCATTTAATTTTGTTAAACAAAACTGTTTAACTTATAGAGGGGAAATAATGTTCAGAACTCTGAGGTACCCAACCAAGCAGCAGAACCTCATTTGGCTTAGGAGGCGAAACAAGAACCGGCCTTCAGAGATTGCCAAGGATCTGAGAATGTCAAGACCATATGTGAGTATAGAGCAGAAGAAAGCAGAGAGCTGCATCAAGAATCTCATAGAACATGCCGCGTCAATCAACAGGGTGAAAATAGAACGAATGAGTGCCAAAGACGGCATTGCAGAGGGCTATTGTCATACAAATAACTCTCGGACCTACATCACCTACTCCCCCAAGATTGGTGTGCTGAACTGGTATGAACACATGGGGGACTGTGGTACCTGTGACATAAAGGATCAATGCAACGAAGCCCTCCAAACATTGGCGGGGGAATGGGAGATTCATGTACCTCCGGATATGCATCCAACAGAGCTCAGTGAGTATCTGTTTAACACAATCAGGAGACGACTCAAATGGGACAAGATGTGAAGAACCAGACAAGGTTTTGCCAGATACCTCAAAGTTCCAAGAAGGATTTAAACAGGCATCTGAAATCTAGAAGGGTCTTCATAGCTGTTGGTCTATCATTCATTTTGACAACCAGTCTAATGTATTACTTGATGCTACTCCCATCTCCACCACCACCACCACCACTACCACCACCACTACAACTCACCCCACATGTTGCCATAGAGATTGATGGGGATGCGGTCTTTGCAGCTACAGCTCTGCTAGAGGGATGGCCTGGTGATGGTTCTCCTGAGAACCCGTACATAATTGACGGGTTGAAAATTGACCTTAGCGGAGAAAACGGCAACTGCGTAGACATCAGGAACACACGAGACAGCTTCATTATACGCAACTGCATTCTCACTGGTGCTGCTTATCAAATGATGCAGGGTGGGGGAGCTGGAATATTTCTATTCAATGTCTTCAACGGTGAGCTAGTCAACAACACCTGCTTTAGCAACGCATGGGGCATCCTCCCCGATGAATCGCATTCCAACATCGTGGCGAACAACACCTGTTACAACAATGCGATTGGCATCTACATAGGTCACTCAGATTCCAATACCGTGGCTAACAACACCTGCAACAACAACACCTGGACAGGCATCCGTCTCTACCACTCAGAATACAACACCGTGGCTAACAACACCTGCATAGGCAACGAATTCAAGGGCATCCTCATCGAATATTCGAGTTCCAACATCATTACTAACAACACCCTCAATGGTGGTGGTTTTTTCTTCACAGGTACTTTGGCTCAATGTCGTCAACTCGAGGTCACTGGTAACAGCGTGAATACACTGCCCTTGGTGTTCCTTCAGGATCAAGTAGGCAAAATCGTTTCTTCTCCAGCTGGTCAGGTTATTCTTGTGGGCTGTTCACAGGTCACGGTCAAAGACCAGATACTGATGAACTGTTCAGTAGGAGTCTTACTATGCCATACAAATCTGACTACCATTGTCAACAACATCTGCAACAGCAACGACGTTGGCATCTACCTCTTTGTTTCAGATCACAACACAGTGGCCAACAACACCTGCACCAGAAACACCGGGAGCGAATTCTTTGTCAGTGGCATCTACCTCTATCAATCGAGTTGCAACATCGTGGCCAACAATACCTGCAACAGCAACGAAATTGGCATCTACCTCGATGACACGTGTTTCACCACCGTAGTCAAGAACACCTGCAACTACAATAGGATTGGTATCTATCTCATTCACTCAACTGCCGACAACGTGGTGAATAACACCTTCTTGGGTAACACGGAACATGATACATTTGGTGTGGAGGTCTATCCTGAAAATTATTGTTTAATCTTATTATGAAGAGGAGGAGAGAATATGATTAAGAAGAAAGTGAGTTTACTAACACTAACACTCATTCTGTGTCTAATGCTTCCAGCCATGTCCCTGGCACCTGAAACAAACTGCACGAAAGCTATGAACGATATCTATACCAATCAGGTTGATTTCGCAATCAGTCAGGAGGGAGCATGGTCGGATGACTTTGATCATGGAAACATCACTGAAAGTGGATGGAGTG
>PJET01000146.1 GCA_002825515.1 Candidatus Thorarchaeota archaeon MP11T_1
GATACCTCTCGTATATGCAAGATAAATTCCAATTCCACCACCAACTACAAAGAAGATCACAGCTTCGGTGAAAACCTCACGTGGTGACATCCAACCTCGCTGGATCATCCGACTGCCACCAGTGAAGGGTCGTACAAAATCAACATTGATATCGTCAGTCCCACTTTGATGGTCAAAATAATCATTAGCAATATTGGAACCTATGTGAATGAAAACTCCAGCTATTAAGGTCAAGATGAAAATATCTAGTAGAAAAACACCAGAAGAAGCCCACGCTATGCAAGTTCCCAAAATGACAGGTACAATAGCTGCAGTGAGAAACGGAGCCCTCATCTCAGCAATCCAAATTCGTAATTTGGATGGTTTTTCAAGAGATTCCGAGTCGACAGAGTTCATAGTATTCACCAGGTTATGGCACAAGAATTTCAAATGAAGAAAAGGCTTACCTTTACTTCGATAATTCCAATAGCAACGGTAACTGCTTTAAGGTGCTTACGATTTGAAACAAGACACTAAGGTGTACCACTATATGTCCGATAGACCCTTTGTTCATACTGGTCCCGGTCCACATACAGATGAAGAAACATCGAGACTGATGGACACAACAGGTCTACTTGAGAATGAGAAGATTCGAACTAGGATTAATCTCATTAATGAAGAGATTAAACGTTGCTTATTAGATGAAGATGGAGAGCCAGCTTTACTCTATGAAACTACTCGACACCTCATTCTAGCTGGAGGAAAAAGACTGAGGTCTCTTTTACTGATTCTTTGCTGTGAAGCAGTGGGAGGAAAAGTTGTGGATGCGCTACCATTTGCAGTAGCAACAGAGTTCGTCCAAACAGCTAGTTTGATTCATGATGATGTAGTTGATGAAGATGCGATGCGTAGAGGTGTTGAAACAACTCACAAGAAATATGGCAGGAAGATGGCAATCATAGCAGGAGATCTCCTAGTCGCTCTAGCTATCAAATTGATTGGTGAAAGATCCACGCCGGAATTACTTACCTATGTCGCAGCTGGAGGAATTAGGATGTGCGAAGGAGAAGCCGCAGATCTGCTGATGAGTCAAAACAAGGCGCAATCGTATACGACCGAATCTGCAATGGAAATTATCAGAATGAAAACAGTTTCATTCATGACATCTGCAGCTAAAGTTGGAGCTATGCTTGGAAATGCCGATGATATACAGCTGGAAGCATTGATCAAATACGCGGAAATGCTAGGTTTTTCATTTCAAATTCGTGATGATATTCTAGATATTGTTGCTACACAAAATGGTACAGGGAAGACAGTTCAATCTGATTTACGAGCAAGCCGCAGTAATTTTGTACTTGCTCACGCCCTTGAAAATTGTAATAAAAACCAGAAGGAAGAGTTCGTCAAGAAACTTAACGATGGGGATGTAGAGTACGCACTAAAGATGATAAGTGATTACAAGTCAGTTGATTATTCTACAGAGATTGCTAGAAGATACATGATTGCCGCTAAAAATGCAATACGTGGATTTGATTTCATTAATCAAGAGCTTCTACTTCTTCTTGCAGATTTTGCAATGAAGCGACTTTACTAATCATATGAACTGGTTCAGCATTTTGACCACTGTTTTCGATGCAAAATCAACAGGGGCTGGTAATCGACATCGTATTAATGGCTCAAGAAACCTGACTCCTGCTAGTTTCATGCATATATCTGTTATAGAATCAGAGGGCATGACAGTATCTGCAACACGGAGAACTCTAAGGGCAGTATAAAGCTCTTTACCAAATTCCGACCTCCATTGATCTTCGTAGTTAGAGAGGGGCATATTGTACTCCAGATTGCTGCAAATTGCATTACCAGCTATTTCACCGCCACAGAGTGCTGTGGGAATTCCACCTCCATTCGAGGCCATTACATGACCAGCTGCATCTCCAACTAAAAGCACATCGTTTGACCATGTCCTCTTGAGTGGTCCACCAACCGGGATGATGGCTCCAACCTTTCTTACAATCTTTGCATCTTTCAATGAGGTTTCTAGTGTCTTGTAGACGAAACGTTTGAGGTATGTACGCAGAGGTATGTCATTCTTTGCTATATTTCTCCTCATTCCAAATCCAACATTGACAATGCCTTCACCTTTAGGAATGACCCATGCATATCCCCCAGGAGCAATCTTTTCTCCAAAATACATCTGCACAACAGATTGATCAACATCTGCACCAGTCATTACAAACTGAAGAGAAGGACTGAGATCAATTTCCGAATGCATAAAGTGGGGACCAAGAGATTTTGCTACAATAGAATATGCGCCATCAGCTCCAACAACGATCTTTGCTCTGGATAAACTGTCAGATTTGCTGGTTTTAATTGTTAATTCGTTAGTCTGACTTCGTTTCTTAACAATGGATTGAATTTGAAACTGAGCCCCTGCATCTTTCGCAAGATCTGAAAGATACTGGTCAAACTTTGCCCGATCCACAATATTTGCTTCAAATGAAAATTCAAAAGTTGCCCCGTTGGGTGAGATTAATTGAATTGTTCGAGTCTTGTTTGTGATAAACTTTGATGGTACATGAACTGCTTGAGGCATTCTCCTGGAATTTGGGAACAGATTACGAGCCTCTGAAGGAGTTGGAATTAGTTCACCACACTGTACGGGGAAACCAATAGTAGACCTCCTATCATAGACAACAGTGTTAAACCCTTTTCTCGCAACAACCTTAGCTACAGTGGATCCAGCTGGACCAGCACCCACGATTGCTACATCATATGGTTCTTGCAATGTGAAACATCCCAAGCATTTTACTTGATTGAATAGAAATTGTGTATAAGCCTTCTTGAATAAAGAAGAGATGGTCGAACTGTAGGCTCGACCACTAGACTCATCTAGTTTTCTTCAAAATCTTCTACGATTTCTTCAGGGGATTCGCTTTCATCCTCGTAGAGATGCGCCTCCTTTCCTCGAATGGATTTGAGAAGACTCTTGGTTTCTATGCCGAACATTGGCAGCATGGCTGAAACCATAAGAAAGACACCGATCCAAACGAAGGATATGAAAGGTAATATCTTCGTATGAATTGTGACTTGAAAGACTCCAGGAGCAACCAATGAAAAGCCAGTCACAGCTATAAACACGTCCCTAAACGCTGATGAGTCTAAATATACACTATGACTCACCATATTCCATCCAGGATGCCCAGTGACTGTAGTATATCCTATTCCTACCAATCTATAGCCTTCAGTCGTATTCTCTATGACTCTTATTGTCACAATCATATTGAAATCCGATTCATGATTCCAGTATTCCAAAACAACGTCATCAACCTGAATGAAAACATTGGGTCCAACTGCTCGCATCTCATTTGGAAGATATCCTGCATTGGTTTCATAGACTACGTTTTCGCTCATGAAAACACCAAGAAGCAAGATAATTAGTCCAAGGTGCAACATCAACCTTCCAACCTGACGTGTCCCGCTAATTTTGTCTCTTCCAGCCATTTGTCGTATGAATGCTACTACGAGAAATCCGATTGCTGTTATTGCAGGTACAATCAAGAAGTTTGCAGGCCAATAGTTGGTTGGCAATGGACCAAATCCACTAAAAACGGACAGAAGCGCAATCCCAGATCCAATTCCAAACACAGCAACTACAACAATAGTACGTATTCGATAGGTTAGGAAGCTTGTTCTCATGCAATAGAAGGCTGAAGCTATCAAGAAGACACAAGCGGCATAGAATCCCATCCTAAAGAATTCGATATCAATGCCAATCATATTATCTGCAAAGTTAACCGGGTCAAAGATTACAACTCCAAGATTATAGGTAGCTGGAAGTGCAACCCCTATTGTTGATGTTGCAGCCACGATGAGAAGTCCAAAGAATGCAATCTTGATTGAGAATAGTCGAACATTAGAAGTGTCAAAGAACCCTGGTCCTGTTGATTCATCTTCATCGACCATATCTTTGAAACCTGAGTAGACTGCTAACACGACACCAATAATGAGATTTGCAAGAAGTGTGAACAGCATTGTCCAGCTGACAGCAGACATTCCAAAGCCATGTACTGATGAGAGTACTCCACTTCTAGTTGTCCATGTAGCGAAGAGCACAGTGATGTATGCCATCACGAGAAATGAATCACGCAACACATCGTTCTTACTAAGTGTTGGTTTAGCATGGTAATATGCTGTCAACAAAAGCCATGGAATCAGAGATGTTGTTTCAACTGGATCCCACGCCCAGTATCCCCCCCATCCCAGAACGATATATGCCCAGTACCCACCTATCGCAATTCCACATGAGAGCATTATCCAGGCAAATATCGTTGTGAACCTCACATATGCGTTGACCACAGGAATTGGATCCTCATTGCGTTCTTCACTAGACATGGTATATCCGGCAATCTTTACCGAGAAGGGAACGAGTATGAGCGCATAGGCAATGAATATGATCGGTGGATGAATTACATTCCATATGGTATCTAGAAGTGGATTCAGACCTTGCCCATCAGTGGGAATTGAACCTTCGATGAGTCTGAATGGACTTGCTACAAGCGCATTAATGGCTATAAGGACCGACTGAGCTGCTATTATTATAGCTGCACGATAGACCAATTTATCATCCTCGTAACCACGAGTCAAGGCTCGAAAACCAAAGTATAGTGTGAAAGACAAAAATGTCCAGAAAACCAAAGAACCGGACTGTCCAGCCCAGAGTCCTGAAATCTTTAACATTACACTTGAACTGATATCAGTGACTAACGTGACATATTCATACTGAAACTGATTCGAGAAGATCAGGTAGCCCATCCAAACAACAGCTCCCGAACTTGCAAAAAAGCCGATGAATGATGCTAAGAAAGAGTATTTGTCGTACTCTTTAATTCGCGGTCCCAGTAGTAGAAGAATGATATCCAGAATACCAAGTGCTACTGCAATAATTATAAGAATTGTACCTATATCCAAATTTCTCTCTCCTTTGATTTTCTATCTCCTTCGTCGAGGTCCACGACGTCTTGCTCGTTTACGCGCGTCCTTTTTCCCTTCTCGCTGGGAATCACTAAAACCCCTTTTTCGACTTCTGGCATAAGCATAACCCACGCCTGGTGCGGCAATCAGACCTATAGTCGCCACTATCTGAAAAGCTGTAAAGGGTGTGATATTTATTGCTGGTCCAAGTATCGTGAGAACATAGAGTCTGCTCTCACCAATATTCCCAGATTCATCCATCACTAAACAGAAGAAATCGATTCTATCGTCCGTATTGAATTGTCCGAGAATGATTCGCCAAATTAATCTATCACCAGAAAATCCCATGGGTGTCATATTCTGTTGTGTGTATACATCTGAATTCAGCCTCCACCAAAGCTCACAATATTCCGTATAGCTATGTATAGGAAATTCATACGTTTCCATATCTATCACAACATCATCACCAACACGCACCTCATCTGTAGGATATATCGCATGAAGCTCTACAATTGGAGCCCATATGTCTATGCGTACAAGGAAGTTATAATTCCCAGCTACGAACACCCGACCTGTTGTATCATTAGCGACAACATCGAAGTTGACTTCTGTACCATTTTGAAGAGTTCCCATACTACTGTTATACAAATTGCCAATGGTCGGATGGGCTGATAATGATAGAGTGCCATGAGTAATATTATCTCCTGTTTCCATCGTGTAATTAATGAAAACAAAATCTATGCCATCATCATCAAAAGCTGTTACTGAGAAGTCTATAGGATCTTGAGGTCGCGGATTTGTTGGCCATATTCTTACACGAGTTACTATGGGCAACCCGTAGCTCGATATACGCTCCAATCCTAGTACTGCTTGAGCTTGAACAGTTGTGTAGTGGAGTTCCCACTCTTCATTGAACACTTCCCATTTTTGGTTCCCATTACTAACAAAACCCTCATCTTCCATGTCCCAAAGATGTCCTAGAACAAGCTCTAGAGTGTCAACGACAATTCTAACAGGATATATTGAATCCGTTATTTCATACAACGCCTCCAGTGCAAGTATCATTTGGAATTGAATCTCTGAGTATTTGTAATATTTAACATCTTCATCATCAAGAGGGTCGTATGGTTCACCATTGACAACTTCTGTATACCAACCTCCGAAATCGCCATCCCAATTTTTATAGAAAAGTGTTTCAAAGAGTTGATTTGCTTCAGTTAAATAAGTTGTATTCCCAGTTATACCATATCCCTTAAGCAGAGCTCTTATCGCCATTGCATTGATGTCTGTAACAATGGAATGAGCAACTCGATCACCCTGTTCCACACTGACTGTTCCACCTATCTGATCAACAGCCAACTTGAAACCCATGAACTCCATGCTATAATAATACTTCATATGCAAAAGCATGAATGACAAGGCCTGATCAGCCATATTCAACATTGTTGCATTTCCATATGAAAGACTTGCATCATACAGCGCTGTTGCTCCAAGAACGAGATGATCCAACCTCTTCCCATCATTTGGGTAAACTTCAGAGAAGTATGATGGCACATCTATCGAACCGTTCCTCATTGTGTAAAAATAGAAACCTCCAGTCACAGGATCATAGAGCATATCTGTTAAACACCTTAGTGCACTTTCCTTCTCTACAGTGAAATCGAGTGAGGTATTTGTTAATTCTGCGATTTCAAGAGCCCAGTAAGCATAGGCTTGGACTCCGGGTCGTTTTGATTGAGCAATTTCAGGGTCAGCGTATTGGTTTACATAAAAGCCTAGATACATTGGGTCCATGAAAAAATCTACCATTTTTATCGCTGCTCTACTCATAGCAATTTTATACGTTTCATTGTTTGATATGCTGTAAGCTTTTGATAGTGCGACAATCGCCCAGTAGTAGCTTGATAGGCTAGTTTCAACAGAATAGGCAGCCAAATCATGAGTTACTGAATGGAAGACCACACCTGTTGTTAGATTCAAATGTTTGGCCATCATTAAATCCAATGTTGCATCTACATAATTCCTGTATGTAGATATGTTGTATTCTTGGTCCTGTGATACTATCGTTATCTTCGCATTCTCAGTAATCTCTAACTTATACTCTGGAATGTCAGTGATGTTTGCACCCAGAGTTAGTGCATTCAACATCACTAAGGCAAGTATTGCCATGAAGATGCTTTTTTGTTTCATTGTCTTTATTTCCTATTGAATATCTCATGCGAATTGCATTTTATTTCTAAAAGTCGGTTTGTGGCTGTTTCGGACTTTTAGGAGCTGAAAGAAAAATAGGGGTTCCAGATGCCTAAGCATCTGGGAACGCCTTTACGAATGTTTGTTTCTTGCAGCGTCTATCGACGTCTGCCAACCAAAACTCCTAGGAGCAGACCAACAACAATACCACCTGCGGCTCCACCAACAACAACCAGAGTATCAAAACCTCCAACTGGTGGAGGTGTGGTTGTAGGCTCAGGCAAGTTATCATAGAAGTATGCCTCAGCTTCAAGCAGATCTCTGAAAGCTCCGTTTATGGCTTCAAATGCTCCCAATGGATCATGGAAACCAGATGAACCATCGTAGCCCCAAAAGGCTACTACGCCAGAAGCGTCGTCAACTATCTCTAGTACTTCATCAACTAGTTCATAGTCTGCGCCAGCTGTGGCATTATAGTTCATTACGATTGTTTCGAAAGCTGCTGCTTCTGTTTCGAAGTCTGTTACCAATGCATCATATGATGAGGTAATCTCTTCTAGTTGGTTGAGCGCCCATGCTACATTTCCTGAGTGACAATCACTCTCGTCAGTAGTCTGACCACACGCATCCGCTGGTTCAACAGTGAAGGTGTGATCCATTTCAGGTCCATGTGAGCCTTGTCTAAAGCCGTGGCAATCTGTACAATAGACGACACCGGTTAGACCATGTGCTCCACCCTGCTGTATAGTATATGAAGGGTGACGAGAACCAACGTGACAATAACCACAGAGTGTTGTGGTATTGACAGCGCGAAGCTGATAATCATTCGTCGAATTCGCGTCATGGACAGAGTGACATGCCGGACAGGTTAATGAGTTGTAGTTACCAGCAGGGTCTAGCTCTGCAGTTTGGTCGAGGAATCCCTCGACGGACATGCAGTGCATACAATCAGATCCTGCATGGCTGCTTCCCCTGAGATCTGTTAGTGAGTTGGCATGGGCCGATTCGGTATAACCTGTAAGGCCACCATGTCCCTCATGGATGTGACAAGTGGCACAGTTAGAACCGTCAACCGTGAAATACGGTGTAGAAGTGTCGTGGCACTGCAAACAAGTGGTACCAAACCCTTCATGTGTATTCGGGTATGTTGAGTTGTCCCAATTGATTGCGTGACACTGAGCACAAGTGGCATTCCACTCCAAATATGTCCTTTCACGACGGCCGTTGATGGTTACGTTTTGTGACGTTTCATTCAAGTATATGAGATACCCTGAATGAACTGTATCATTCCAGTAGCCATACTCATCAGTGTGGCACTCACCGCATCCTTCGGCAGTACCGTTTCCCAGAGTGGGATAGGCTGATTCATGCGCCTCACGAACTCTATCACCAACGAGGGTGATAGGTATTCCAGATCCAGTAGGTCCTAGGAGAATGGCGAAACCAATCAAGCAGAGGAACAGGTAATAACCTGCTACCAACCGCTTATTGACCCCTGGGGTCTCTTCAGTGTAGTACACCATTGGTTTTTTCACCATTGTCCGTGGATTATGGTTTGTAATTTTCACAAGTGGCCCAATAAAAATTTGTTCCCTCTTGGCATCACAATAGTTAGCTATATCTTACAATATGTAATATTTTGGTTACGGATGATTGGTATTTGTAGCCGCCCGTATAATTTATGTAGGAAGTTATTATAATAAAAGTTACAAATTTAGTGATGATAGCTAGTATTGACATGAAATTGTAACCAAAATAATAAATGTAAATTAACGCGAGTTTCTATTCCGTAAGATTTTAAGCAGGGTCGTTTACTGGCGATTTCGATTATCAAGGAGATGTATCCACGATAATTCTGAAGTATGAGATTCGGTGACTACCCTATGAAACGAAGCGTCAGAATCGGACTTGTTATTTTTGCGGCGACAATAATTGTACTGCTAGCAGCGAGCAATGTTTATGCTAATCGCGACGCCGAGAGCAATTGTTCGTCTACATGTCATAATGATTCAACAGGTTTGTCAATAAGTACAATTTCATCAATCGATGTCGCACCGGGAGAAACCTTCCAGATTGAGGTGACCGCTACTGGTCTCGCGGCGCAAGATGTTTTCGTACTGAGAATTCCTAGTCAAGTGGCAGATAATAATGAATTCACAATTCAGGTGCCGCTGAATGCAGATGATCCAGGATTAGTGTCTGATAATGATGCATTGGATCTTGATGCAGCTGATAATGCAATCCGTACATTCTACAACATCACAGCACCTTCATTTGCTGATACATATACATTGCAAATTTTTGCTGCTCAACATACTCCCTATTCAACTAGTACATCAATAACTGTTAATGTTATTCAAGCTGGTCCGGGTCCATCAATTGGATCACCTTCGACGACACCAGAGGTTCCAAGAGCAGGTGAAGTGTTTACAGTTACAGTTGCTGTCACTTCTACTGAAGCAATAACATACGTGAGACTCCAATATAGTACTGACGATGGAGCAAACTGGGAAAATGTCAGTATGACTGAAACCTCAGAAGCAGGAGTATATACCGGACAAGTTCCCGGATTTCCAAATGACCAAGAAGTTTTATGGAGAATTGTTGCAGGGGACGCCTTAGGAACTGAGAGTGTTAGTCCTACACAATCCTATGTAGTCGGACAGATTCCGGTTGAACCAATAGAGTTACCTCAATTTCACTACGGTTGGTATCTTGGAGCACCAGCTTTGTTCTTAGCATATCTTGGAACAGCGCTAGAATATTATGATGAAGAACGATTCACAAGAATGCATGGATTCATGCTTAGTATAGCTTACATTCTTACATCAATTAATGTGCTTAGTCTCTTTATGGAACCTGCAAGCACTTGGAATGTAATGAATCCCACATTGTTACTTGACCTAAGCAATATGTTGCTGTTCATGCATGCTTGGCATGTATGGCTTGGAATAATCAGTATGATTCTTGGTACTCTTGCACTCCTAACACATCTTGGTGGGTGGAAGACCTGTAACCTTGGACTTCCAGCGGTAGTACTTTGGACAATACTTGGAATAATGGGATTCTATTTGGGAGAAGTATTTGTTATGTGAGGTGTGAGAGATGACTGAAACAGAAATTGAAAACAGACCTGAACCAATCACTCAAACTGTTGCAGACATGTCAGTTCTGGATCAACTAAAAGAAATTGTCGGTGAAGAGCGAGTATCAGATTCGGAACTGGAACGGGTAGTGTATAGTGGAGATCCTTCATCGCTCCCTCAGTATCATTATAGATGGAAATTGAAGTATCTGGCGGATTATGTTGTAAGAGTAGAAAATGTGAACGAGATTGAAAAAGTATTGGAAATTGCTCGACTAAATAAACTCCCAATTATCCCAAGAGGTGGTGCTTCAAGTTGTATGGGCTCTTCAAGTCCAAGTCGGGGAGGGATTACTTTGGATATCAAGCCCATGAACAAAATCCTAGAGATAAACAAGGAATCTAAGTTTGTTCGTGTTGAACCAGGAGTCACATTTGAGAAACTCGAAAATGAACTGGAGAAAAATGGCTTAACCCTCGGTATATATCCATCAAGTGCAAAATCTGCTGTCATTAGCGGATGGATTGCTTGTGGAGGAAGAGGAGGGATTGGAACTCCATACTATGGTTCTCTCAAAGACCACACTCTCTCGCTATCTGTTATCGGAGGAGATGGAGAGATAAAAACAGTTGATGGTGATGAAATCGATCTTTTCCTACATTCATATGGGATTTTAGGTGTGATATTTGAAGTCAAGCTAAAAGTACACGAACTTGTTTCCAATTACATGACAGTTAGTTATGGATTTCCTAAATTAGAAGGACTTTGCAATGCTATGATAGAATTGACCAAGCTTGAGAAAAAACCAGTTTATCTTAAGATAGCAGATGAAAAGTTACAGAGTTATAGTAATCCACTTGAAAGCGGAAAATTCGTACTTACTGCGACTTATGTTGACCAACCAAACAATGTGCTAGCAGAAGAGCTCAATGTAATAACAACTAGAAATTACGGTGTTTTTCTTGGAGAGGAGTTTTCAGAGAAAGAATGGGAACTAAGATATGATGCTGAGTTTAAACCAAAAGAACATACTGAAACTTTAATGTTTCAAGAAATATGGACACCTGTTGAAAAAGTGTATGAGATGCTTTCAGCATTTGAGTCCTACCGTAAATCGCACAAAATCCCAGCATTGTGGTTTGGTATGCTTGGTACTCCAAATGCTATGCGACTCGAACTAATGTGTATGATAGATGCCGCTCAATACCTAAAGTTCATCGCAAGTAAAGGAATACTGCACAAAATGATGAAGAAAGCCCTCAAATCTGGAGGTGCGCCTTATACAATCGGACTTCAAAATTCAATATACATGTCACGAGCATATCCAGATCGATTGGAAAAGATGAAAGAAGCTAAGGAAAAGTGGGATCCTAACGGAATAATGAATCCAGACAGAGTGACAACATGCATGACGTCATTTAGGAGAATGGATTTGTTGTTTATGCTGGCCTCGGCTTTCCGGAGGCTCTCGAGATATGTGGGTAAATGAGGTGATACTATGAATATCGATAATCTTGCAGAAATACTACGAAGCTGCGGTTCATGCAACTACTGTAGAGATACTTGTCCAATGTACATTGAGCTTCAGTCGGAGCTCGATAGTCCTGGTGGAAAACTACGTGCTCTTCGAGCATATGCTACAAAAATGAGAAACCCACCAGTAGAGCTTCTTCAGAGACTCTATTGCGCTGACTGTCGACGATGCGAAGCCATCTGTCCAGCAGGTGTTCCTGTCACTGATATTTGGCATGATGCAAAGGGTCAACTTTTGAAGACAGGTGCTATGATGTCAGAACCACTTCAGAAAGTTCTTGATTGGATTGAAAAAGAGGGCACACCATTCATCGGTTATGAATCTGATGACAGAACTGTTTGGGCTGAAGACCTAGAATTACCTCCTGAATCTAATACAGCAATCTTTTCTGGTTGCATGGGATCATTCTGGTATCCTGACCAACCTGAAACAGTTGTAGATATGCTGCATAAATTGAAGGTCAATGCGGGGTATGTTCCAAGTGAGGTCTGTTGTGGTTTATTCAACTATTGGGCTGGCGATGACAAAGGATTCGCAGAGGTTGTAAGAAAGAACTATGAGATGTTCAAGAAAGCGGGTGTAGATCACATTGTTACTGGTTGTGGTGGATGTTATGGTACACTTGCAGAACACTATCCCCATATTATTCCTGAGTTTGATATTAAGATCCTTCATACTGTGGAGGTCTTAGCGGACATGGTACGAAATGGAGTTCTAACTTTCGAAGGACTTGAAGGTAAATACACATTCCATGATAGCTGCCACTTAGGAAGAGCTCTTGGAATTTATGAACCCCCACGGGAGATAATCAAAGCTGTTCCGGGTCTTGAATTAGTAGAGATGAAGAACAATCGAGCTAATTCAAATTGCTGTGGTGGGTTCCTCACAGTTTTGGATCCAGATCTTTCTGAGTCTGTTGGAAGGCGACGAGTTGCTGAAGCTGAGGAGCTAGGTGTAGATGGAATAATCACGACCTGTGTGTCGTGCTATAAGAATCTGAGTTACAATGCTAGAGATACGAATCTGGAAGTAATTCAGCTTGATGAGCTAATCCTTGATAAAGCTCGTACCTCACAGGTGGAGGAGTAGGAAGAATTAACAAGACAAAAGTGGAGATATCACTTATGAGTAAAGAAAAAGGGACACGTGTTGTCATTGTCGGCGGTGGAATAGCTGGATTCAGCTGTGCACTTGAATTGAAGGGTCTAAAGGCTCGATGTACAATTCTTGAGAAAGAAAAGACTGTAGGTGGACGTGCTAGGTCTTACACTGAATCAGGTTATGTCTTCGACCAAGGTCTGCACTTCTTCGTTGGTGGATTCAAATCACTAATTCCGATTCTCGAAAGAAGCGGAGTTAAGATGACAACTGTTGGAGAAGGTGCGGTTTGGCTAAAGGATGGCGAGAGGCATATTATCCGCAAGTCAGCTGTTGAGCTAGCTAAATTTGGTCTTCTACCTGCAGCTGATAGAGCTAAG
>PJET01000147.1 GCA_002825515.1 Candidatus Thorarchaeota archaeon MP11T_1
AGATAATGCAGGTGATTAGCATCTATAATCCCATGACCATGGGGCTTGTTAGATTCCACTTTTCACTCATGATTATCCTCCGTAGTGAATATCTCGTTAATATCAGCATTCAGCTGCAATTTGATTGGTTTGACTTCTTGTATAAGTACTAAACGGCGGGACTCGAGCGATAATCTAGGGAAACTCTTTATCAGGATGATAAGGAGTAAGCAGTTGAGGTACCCAGATGAAGAAGATTGCAGTTGTGTTGGGTCGAGGAGGTCACACTGCACAGACTTTTGCCCTTATTGATGCATTAGGGAATGAGTTCAAGTATATTTACATAATTGGACTTTTTGACAAACTAACACCAAAGAAGATACGTATAGAGGGCAGGGTACTTCGTGTTTTCGCACCAAGATTATTGCCACAGGATTCTCGAATTATGTCAGTTCTTCGAACCATTCTCACACTGTTTCTTTCATTCATGTATTTGTCACTTATTCGACCAAATGTTGTCATCAGTTGTGGAACAGGAATGACTGTGCCAATTTTTTATTCTGCAAGAGTACTTGGGATACCAACAGTGTTCATCGAGAGTATGTCTCGAGTTGAAACAATCTCCCAGACAGGACGATTACTTCTTGGAAAGGTCAGCCTTTTTCTAGTTCAATGGGAGAAACTCGCAGAGAATATACCTAATGCAATATACGGAGGTCAATTACTATGATCTTTGTCACTGTTGGCACGGCTCACTTTGACCCATTGATCAAGAAGATGGACGAGTTAGTGAAGAAGGGTGTGATCAAGGAACAGGTTGTGGGACAGATAGGTAGAGGTACCTATATTCCAAAGAATTTCAGATATTTCAGATTTCTAAAAAATCTCAATGAAGCATACAGTAAAGCATCAGTAATAGTTAGTACAGGGGGCGCAGGAACAATTATGGAGTGTGTCACCCGTGGGCTCAAACTTGTTGTTGTTGAGAACACAATCCTCATGGAAGGTCATCAAGCTCAGCTGATTCGAGAAATGGAAAGAAGAGGACATCTTATTTGGTGTAAAGATCTTGATAAAATTTCGAGCGACATAGAAAAGGCACGTAGTAGGACATTCTCCAAGTTTGTGACTGATGATAACCTCGCTGTTGAGTACATTAGAAAGCTTTTGGAGAACTAGCAAGCTGAGGTTTTGATAACTGCAATTGATACAATTCTTAAGTGCAATAAAACTGTAAACTCGTGCTGATCCAATATGAATCCAAATATTGAGAAGAAATTGAAACAAATCGTTGAAACCTCAACTACAAAGACAGCCATGGAGGAATGGAAAACAGCGGCTAATAAACAACGAGTCCCTCTATACAACTATAGGTTGGACCATATTGAGGAGGTAGTGAATCTTGCAAAAGAGATTGCATCTGGAACTGAGGCAAACATGGAAGTTGTTATCCTGGCTGCTTGGTTGCATGATCTCGCGAAGCCAGGTATCGGTGGGATTTCCGCGCAAAATCATGGGATTGCTAGTGCTAAGCTTGCAGAAGAGGTCCTCACAGCAGAAAAAGTCAATCCAGAAATAATCAATCAAGTTTCAGAGGTCATTCGAAAGCATGTTGGTTTATCCATCTCAGAACCGCTTCAGCCAATCGAGGCGCAAGTTATTTGGGAGGCGGACAAAATACTCAAGCTTGGAATGATTGGTCTAATTCAAGGGATTTTGAATGGTGTGAGATTATTTCCAGGTAGAAGTCTTATCGAGATAGGAAACGATCTATTTGAATTTCTTCCTCTTGCTTCAGATATAGTAAAATGCATGGTGACAAAAAGAGGAAAAGAGATTGCAGAAGAACGCTTGAGCATACTAAAAGAATTTACTAAGAGCCTTGACAATGAAACAAATTTTGGGAAATAAGGTGGATATAATTTGTCTTCTACAAAGGATATTATGACCGCGGGGTTTCTAGCTATTGGTAATGAACTTCTAGATGGAATTGTACTTGAAACAAATTGTCATTGGATGGAAGTCAGACTGGTTGCCCTTGGAGTGGATATTCGCAGGCTTGTATCTGTAAGAGATGAGATTGATGAAATAGGAAAAGCTTTGCACTTTACTCGAGAAGTATGCGATATCATAATCACGAGCGGAGGTCTTGGTCCAACTCATGATGACTTGACTTTGAAAGCCATTGCTAAAGCACTTGGGAGAGAGATAGTAGAGAACAAAGAAGCTATGGAGATAATCAAACGACAATATATAATGCTCCACGAAAAGGGGATTGTTGCAGCACCAGATTTCACTAAAGCAAGAAGAAAGATGGCTCAATTTCCTGAAGGAGCAATTGCACTTGACAATCGTATTGGAGGCGCACCTGGAATCAAGATTCATGATGGAGATACTACTATTTTTTGTCTTCCAGGAGTTCCAGCTGAATTGAAGTTTATTTTTGAAGATTCAGTAATACCATGGATTAAACAAAATGTTACCCAAAGATTCTACGAAGAGATCGTAGAATTTGAGATGAGAGATGAATCAATGTTTGCTCCTGCAATTGACTCTGTAATGAAGATGATTCCTAGCGTGTATATCAAATCATTACCAAAACCATATGGAACATCAAAGGGTATTCGAGTGTGGATTTCTGCTCGAGGATCTAATGATACTGAGTTGAAAAAACTAGTCAAGAAAGCAGTCTCAAGTTTAGAGGATGTAACAAAGACGCCTTCAAAACCAGTAGAAAGATGATAGTTATCAGCCGATACATATATCCACTAGTAAAGTTGGAAATTTTATGAGTGTGCAACTGACATGCAGGTAGATTTCTCGATTGTTTTTGAAGATATCATTGTCTATTTCATTGCTTTATTCTATGCGGTGATTATCCTGACAATCGCAGATATTACGAGAAAGAAACTCAATTTAGGAACAGAAGTGACGAGACGGATAGTCCATTTGTTTGCTGGAGCAGCGATTTGGACAGTTCCATTCTTTCCACATCCGTGGGTAGCGACTCTTGTAGCATTGACCTTTGTTATTATGCTAGGTATCGCAAATACTGACCGTTTCGGCAGTTTCTTCGCAGCTATGGCAAGACCTGAAGATCTTGAAAACAATAGCGTACGAGGGCCATTTTGGTATGCAGTATCCATCACATTTCTTACTGCAATATTCACATTTACTGGCTTTCACGAGCTCTACTATATTCCAGCAGCGGCCATTCATATCATGATGTTTGGTGATGGAATGAGCGCACCTATCGGAATGAAGTATGGACGCAATTCAACTCGGGTCATATTTGGATCAAATAGAAGTCTACCTGGTACCCTTGCTGTTTTCATATTCGGTTTATTTGGTTCGATACTAGCATTCTGGTGGTTTGGTATATTTAGTCTAGTAGATCCTGTCTTTATAGTAGGTGGAAATATTCTCTGGTTTGAAATGCTAGCCCTAGCGTTGGTTGGCGCAATTACTGCAACATTAGTAGAACTTGTCAGTCCTAAAGGCACTGACAACATTACCTTGCCATTGATTACTTGCTTGGTGATGTTTCTATTTGCATTTCAACTAGGGCTTGTCCTTAACTAAAACTAAGAATCGACAACTAATCTATAGTAGTAAGATAATCCTGCTGTATGACTTGGTCGTTCTACGCGAATTACTTGACCAGGTCGGGCACCCAACACACGGGCTGCCGGGTCTCTACTTTGGATTCGAGGTAAATGAGTCTTGTTAATTCCATAATGCTCAAGAACCAACTTTATCTCGGACTCCTCTGCTATTATATGAGTTGGCACCATTTCGTGGTCAAAGAGGTCAAAGGAAGCATAGTTACCCTCAACAAGCTCGACCCTTGAAATTTTAGCGAATTTCTTAGAAGCAGGAGTGAAACGAGACCCTCCAACGAGCATTCCTCGTTGAGACTCGGTCTCCTCCATTTCTTTTACAACCTCTCTTACTATTGCAACCCCAACAACTTTAGTTTCTTTCAAAATCCAAACCACGTATTTTCTTAACCCATCTTTTGATTTTCTAGTTGGATGGAGAACATATTTGTCATCATACTCTAGGAGTTCAGTAACAGTAAATCCTCGGAGTGCAAGCAATGCTCTGGTCTTAATTACGATAGCTGGTATTTCATGCAAGTCTGACAATGTAAAAGACACCTGTGATGATGCCCCAATTCAAAGCGTTTGATATAAACATTATCAAACTAATCATTTTGACCTTGCTTTGTGGTCTAGCCGGAGTCAACCACCAATCTATAGTAGAAACTCTGACCAGCTGTGGGACTAGCACGCTCAACTCGAATAACCTGACCAGGTCTAGCCCCCAGTACCTTCACTGCAGGATCATCACGATAGATTCGGGGAAGTTGATTCTTTTGAATGCCATAATGGTCAAGAACAAGTTTGATTTCATCATTCGATGCAATGATATGCGTAGGTACTAATTCGTGTTCAAAAAGGTCAAATGATGCGTAACCACCATCGACCAGTTCAACTCGAGACATCTTAGCCATTTTCTTAGCGGCTGGTGTGAATCTAAGACCACCAACAAGCATCCCTCGTTGAGAGCTCGTTTCTTCCATCTCACGAGAAAGATCTTTTACATAGGCTACACCAATGACTTTAGGTTCCTTTAGTATCCAAACGACATATTTGTGAATATCACTTTGGACTTCTCTCCAGGGATACATCACATATTTATCTTCATATTCCAGAACCTCGTTAACAACAAAAGAACGAAGATTAAGGAGCCCTCTTGTCCGAATTACATTGCTAGGTAGTTCTATCATTTTTAATGCACCCCAAGAAGCCTTGGCATCGCCCCTCTAGAGTCAATATAAACATTATCAAGTGTGAAAAATATTCTGAGATTTGATGCAAAATGCTTGAAACAATCAAACATGATTAGTTTGAGTTGGTCTATGCTAATCATCTTCATAAAGACGCATAGGTTGGTTACAGCAAACTAATGTACCTACTCCAGACTTCTTGACTACGATAACCTGTTGACAGATATCACAGACGTATATACCGCCTTCCTTTGCCATTTATTGAGTGCCTCCAATATTTGAAAATTTTCGCGAATTAGCACGATTTATGGCTTTCTGAAGAATTATTTATTGGCTCAGAAGCCATTACACGTGTACGCTTTTACGAGATTACTCTTTAGAAACAGTCGCTAAAGACTCAAATACTGTTATAACCTTCTGCCAATACCACAGGTAAGAGGCGATTTGCTTGGCCGGTATCACAAAGGGAATGATTGCTGACGTACATAGGAAGAGGGAGATTCGCCTTCCAGAAAATTTCTTCAAAAATCCAGAATTGAAGGATATGAAAGCTGCAATGGTGATCTACTTCGAGAGGTCAGGGGAAATTCGTCTCATCCCCATGATGAAAGAGGGTGGAGCACGCGTTAGGTTAGAGGTTGAAAAAGTCAATCCAGCATTAATGCAAACCATGACCCAACTCTTCAAACAACATGACCTCAAAGTCCTATTCACTACAGGTTTCTGTTTTGAACAGAATCGTTGCATCTATGAAGTCTATTTTTCTGCAGATGACATCAAAGGGAAACAGGACACAATCAGAGCTACAATCGAGAGTATTCCAGGTCTCTATGAGAGCGAGTTTGAAATACTTGAAATTGGGCAAGAATGGTAGATCATCTCTCCACGGCATATAGATTGATGAATAATGGTAACTAGTGTCTTATTTGATTCGAAGTGCTACATTCTCCTTTGAAGTTGTTTCTACTACTTCCATTTTCACTTTTAGCAGAGATTCAAGATAACCTCGAATAAATGGAGCTGGATAGAAGGGACTGCTAATGACGATGAGATCATCATTCAGCGTAATTAGACCCCAGCCATTATCTTGAAGGAGTCTTAAAACCAAATCACGACTTTCTGCTTCCGTTGGATTTCCTCCATAAAACAATCGTACAACATCAGCTATAGGTGATTGACTGCCAGCTGTTTCTCCAAGCTCATACTGATCAGTTGGTGTGAATTTGGAGAAGAACAGGGAGGAAAGTGTTTCAGACTCAAAGACAGCTCTGAAAGAACTAACATAGATACCTCGCTCAGTCCATTTGTGTACTGTGAAATCAAGAAACCACCTTACTGCATCTTCTATTAGTTGTGCTCGAGATCGCCCTACTCTCTCTTGAACAAGATCATCAATTCGATTCACCAGCGATTGACTCATTGTAACGCTAATAATCTTCTTTTTATCTGAATCATCTGACGACACACTTGTTGCCTCCTAACATGGAACATGGTCCTTTTGCTATGAACAAATATACACTACTAGAAGTAATGAAAACCTACTATTTGAATACTTTGGGCAAAGTGTGAATGAGATAGTTACTACAGGCAAACCTTAATCGGTGGATAATACAACCTTCAACGGATTATATATGACGTACTGCGAACTCTGGCTGGAATCCAAAGGTGGTCTGTCACAGTTTCGAGTTGCCTTGCTTGTTCCAGATGATTTTGAGCTACCAGAAGGTTTCACTCTTGCTGATGCTCAGCACGACCCTGACAAGAAGTTTTATGTTTCAGAATGGCACCACGGAATAGCACAAGCCAAAAAAGCAATCGATGCCGCAGCTCAGTTTTACTCAGATAGAGATCTCAAGTTCTTGTATTTCAGAGAGATAAGAAAACCCAAGTAATCAAAGAAAAATAGGAGAAGAGGGGTGTATCACCCCTCTGATCTTATGGCCAAGCCACTAGTCCAACTAGTGCTGGATTGAGAATTACTATCACTCCAACTGCAATTGCGGCAAGTCCAACAAGTACACTGACAGGAACAGATGCAAATATTTTGCCAATGAGTTGAATCAGTTTGATTATCAGTCCACCAACAACATATGCAACACAGAAGATTATGAATCCAATTACTATCAGACCTTTTCCAGATGTCAACCAAATCGCAGCATCCTGTATAACAGGTACTGTTGTCAATGGTTCCAGGAATCCGTAGATTACTGCAGTTCCAAAGACAGCTACAGCCAAGGCAAAGACCAAGGCTAGTGGGAATTTTGATAGTATTCTCATTACTAGTGAGAATCCCATGAGGACAAGAATACCAGCAACGATGACCGCGTCTGGCTGAACTGTCCACACGACATATCCTACAAATATGTCAAGGATTCCAACAAAGAAGCCAATGTAAGTACCGATGGCGACAAGTCCATCAAAGATGGTACCCAATAATGGAATTGGGTCTGTTATATTTTCCAATAACCAGATGGCAAGGAGACCTCCAGACAATATCAAGGTCCAAGCGAGAATCCAGTCATCTTGGAAAAACAACATAATGTCGGCAAGGGTCCAATCTAAAAATGGAATTTGAAGCATTATTACACCTCATCCTAACTATGTCGGCAATAAGCATCTGAGCAAATAAATGATTCTTACGTCATAATAAACCCATCATTGTTGATGATAAAGCGAAAGAGATCCAAAACAGAAGGCCACAAATTAAGCCGATGACAACAGGGCGAGAACCACCAACCATTCTAGTGTTTTGATAACCTGTAGAAGCAGTGGTAGCGCCTAAAGTGATTAGCAAAGGAAGAATGTCGAGAGTCGTTATACTTCCTGGAGTCCAAGTTGGACCTTGTGATAGGAGTGAGCCTATGAAGAGGAATGGTGACAGCGATGCGAGCATTCCTAGTACAGCAGCACTCGTAATCGTAAGTAGAAACACCTTCATTCTTTGAGCTGCAATGATCGATTCTCTCTCTTTTGCCACAGCAGATCTCTTCACAAGGCGAGTAGCAATTCTAGATATTCTATCCCCAGCAGCTTGAGCCGAGGTTTCACACATGATAGCTATCATGTTTAGCATTTGAGAAACTCTTTGCCCAAGAGCCGCCTCTGATGCACGTGCCATAGCTTCCGCAATAGATGCATCTTCACGGTACATAGAATATAGTGCAATGTCAACCAGTTTCTGTATTGGATTGTCCAATTCATCACGAATTGAGTCTAGGCTTACTTCAAGCGTGTCACCTGATCTCAAGCGTTCTCCAAGTACAATAAGGAAGTTGAGAAACGCATCATATTCTGCTATTATCTCCTGTTGAGAGGGTGCAATTACTACTGATTCTCTTGGACGGTCAAAATAAGCGGAGAACTGTCTTGAAAAACGACTCTTCAGTAGTGCATTAATCATAATGAAGACGGGAGCCATGAGCAAAATCATGATGCTCGTGGCAAACCCTGCAAGTGAAACTGCAAGTGTGAACATAATTGGTAGATACGTCACCAATGCAGCAATAATCAGCAGTCTGCTTTCTAACTCGAGATTCTTTTGACGAAGAGCTAAATCAGCTTCAAAGGACTCGCCCGAGAGCATATCAATCAAATCGGTCTTCTGTTCTAGAGAAGATACTATCGCAGTGAAGTATCTTCTAAGATCATCAGATGGTTGGTCCTTTGCAAACTCCATCAGACAGGTTTCTGGAGGCGTTCCCTCGTTGATTTTTCCAATCATCTGCATGAAGGCTTTTGAGAGATACGGGTGGTCTGATTGAGCCACCATCTCAATAGCATCAAAGATAGTACCGCCTGATTGAAACACGAGAATAAATTGCTCGAAAACAAGATCAGCTTCCTCAGAGAGGCCCAGTTTGTAACTGTTCATCATCGACACAGGATATGAAACAACCATATAGTAGGTCACAACGGCAACCAGTCCTGCAAGAGGTGCTACTATGAGCAGACTGAGTTCAAGATATGTCAGTAGGAAAACTAAAAGAAGTAACACAAGGACCGATAGTAGATTTGCTGCTGCCTCAACACCTCTAACTGAGATGTCCATCATTGGAGCGAGAAACTTCACTGCTCTCTGAAGTTCCCTGTCATCCTGCTTTCGGCTCGTGCGCCCAGCTAATCGTTCACTGAAGCGACATAGTCTCTCGTACAACAATACAGGGTCCTCTCAGAGCTATGTCTTCGATGCTTCTCTTAAATTGCCCGATGTTTGAAAAGAAAGGAACCCCTGGAGTTCAGACAAGGAACCCAGGGTATAATTGGAAATTGATCAGCGGCGTTTTCGGACCATCCAAATCACTGCAATGACACCAACAACCAGAATGATGAATACAATACCTCCACCACCATCAGACGTGGTATAGAGGTTTGTATACGCCACATATACAGGATCTTGTTCAACTCTGAGCGAGTTCCATTCTGGAAATGTCACTGCATACCACCATTGGCTGTTGTGGAATGCTGCACCTGAAGCAACATTATCTACCATGTTTCCCACTGTTGCGTAAACCGATCTCAGCTGTGCTGATAGACCATATGCCATGTGTGCAAAGAGCCAAGCAGAAACAGGTGCTTGCCAACCCACAAGAAATAGGTCACTCAATCTGGCAGCAAGTAGAGTGTTGAGTGCAGTTTCTTCAGCAGAAACAGTTGTCCAAGGTTCTGTCGTTTCATTAATGAGTGCATACTGCCTTCCAAGACCAATGTCAAAGGCACGTTCGCCATTGTTACCTACTTTGATAGTGAGGTCTTCATCTAGAGGAGTTATTGAAGTTGGAGGGTCGAGCTCTACACCGGATTCAGTTTCAACAGTATACTGAGATGTGAACACAGAAAGATAGTGTACGGCGGATATTTCCATCGATTCAATGATTACATCTGTTGGGGGAATATCTATACCTAACATCCTAAACTTTTTCACTTGACCTATTGTATACAAAGTTTCAGCATGTACCTGACCAGTTTCATCAATTGTGATGTCATATTGAATTACAAGTTCACTAATCACAGCTGACATTAGAGGGATAATAAGCGTAGACCAGAAACCAAAAGCTGTGTTTGCGTCAACTATTCTACAAGTCAGATTAGTATAACGCATACCGAATCGATAGTGAGTGTCACTTAGTTTCGTTGCTGGAATTGATTCGACTGATGGAGTATACTCCGGCCAAATACTACTCGATGCTTGAGGAACGACATACCATGCAGGTTCATTGCCAACATCTGGTAGATTATTACTCCCAAATGTTTCATTGTGAGCAAGTAGGAAGGCAAAGATCGCACCAATGAATACTTCCCTGTTTTGTGGTGTTTTGAAATACATACCAAACAGTTGGTATGGTAGAATCGTCCTAGTGATGTTTTCTCCCACTGTCGCGTTCATATTATTGAACGCAATTAAGAAAGATGAAAACTCACCAACATGAACAAATGATGTGGTTAGGCTTGCATTCGCATCCTCACCCCTAATCATGATTGAGTCATTTGTCCAGTACTCCTCTTCGAAGGTGTGGCCAAAAACAGCGGCTTCATCACCAGCAGTCCAAGCACTAGCATTAGGTATGAAAACGAATGGTATTGCTAAAAGGACCAAGACCCAGAAGGTCATGGCTTTACTTTTTATAGCGCGCATTATTGAGAAACTCTCCAGCAATTCATATTGTATAATATATTAAAAGACAAATGTATGATAGATTCATTGTATGATTTTACCAGAAATCTGTGACCTTAGTTTGATTCATGAATATAGGATAAATCTTGCTTGTTTCCAACCATCGATGCATTGGTATTCTGAAATGTTGGGCAATTTCATTCAATGCTTCTTCAATCGTACTATAACTATTGACATTTGTTTCTAAGGCTCTTTTCGCAATCTCTCTGAATCTCCATACTCCTAATGGTACCCATTGCTGGGGATCAATTTCCATAAATACAATGACACCCGCTTGTCTTCGAATATCTGCCAAATACTCGAGGGCAGGAAGCCGAGTTGCATAGTATGCTCCAACAACATCCTTTGCGTAATCCTTTCGACCTTTGAACCATTCATGATCGATGATAATCGGTGGACGAAGACCACCTAACCAGGACTCCATAGCCTCAAACTGCCAGCCACTTGGAAGAAAAAGAAGAGCCACAGTGTTACCAAGTGCGTAGTCAACGCTAACTCGAAAATCATTGATCCATGGGTTTCTCAACACTTCCTTGTGGAGCTGCTTTCCAATTATATCATCTGTTGCAGTTATACTCCATTTCGTTGGAACAAGTCTTCGTTTTTTCTTCTGGCCAATTGTTCCGACAGATAGAAGCCTTGTGATATGCTCAAGTCTAATCCCACCATCAAAAAGGTTCCTGATTCCAGTTTCCGCTTTGAGATCTGTATCAGATGCCACTCTATCAATCACTTTTGGAACTGAAGGATTTTCATCAATTTTGAAAGTTCGAAGTGGAGCTGAAGGTCCAATTGGTAGTGTCACATCCGAGAAAATTGTTGTGAATTGAGGGCGCTTTAGTAGAGTTGCCTCTGATAGCAATGGTGATTCAGAAAGTGCCAGTGTTTGTGTTTCAGCCAAGTCTTTAGGGGGGTCTTGAGCGGCTGTAACCGGGATGTACTTCTTTGTTCGAACCAAACTGAATCGAAGAGCTAGAATTTCATCAATAGTCTTTGTCAACCAGTGATCAGGTCGCTCCATGTACATTGCCTCTGCAGACCGGAGAGGTGGAACAAGTGGACCAGCTAGTACCTTTGGATAACCACTCTCTCCTACAAAGACCGAAGGAGGTGAAGACCCTGTTAATTCCATTCCAACGAATGCATTATCTATCTGAGCTTGGGCTTTTGCCCTCATCAAAATTGGACAAGGTTTGATTCCACAGAGATGTCGATGTCCCATGCACTGACTACAGACCCTATCGTTGTACGATGGCTTTTTCGCCACTTCTGGTGTAGGGTCAAGTTTCATCTGCTCCATTTGGGATTCGTCCAGTTCTATTCTCTTCTCAACACTATTCTATGGAGTTTCATCACTTTTAGACCTATATTTTTGTCACTCTCAATAACACCGAGATACTAGAATGGTTTGAGGAGCCAAATCCGTCTAGTTTCATAGAATGAGAGTGTAATAGTAATTATGCTCATAGAGATTACCATGATATCAGCACCAGTTAGTGGCCATGATGCAAAGACCAAAAGATAGACAATTAGCATTCCACTGAATAAAGTACCAAGAAAGAGAAATCTAGGGAGAAGACGAGTACCAAATTTGATAAAGAGAGAGAGCGACCCTACACGAACAGTTCTCGTGACACCATAAATTCCGTTTGGATCTTTTATGACCAAATCTAGCTCCATAAGTTTTGTGAGATGGTGGAGAGCTAAGCTAGGACTAGAGAACCCTAAGGCTCTTTGGACATCTCTCACACCCATGTCACCACTGGACAGCAGAAGAGCATACACACTCATAGTTCTACCCTTAAGGAGTCTGTCAATAAGTGCCCCATCTGCATCTTTGTTCATGGAATCACGTCAATCACAGCAACATTATGTATAATGTCGAATAAAACAGGGATGATGGGCGCAAAGACCCATCATCAAGGGTAGGAAACATTTGTGGTTATTACTGTATACAATGCATTAATTCCAGCTGACAGATGCCCTCCTTCTAAGAGCCATGCACCCGAATCCCAACTGGTTGGGATTGGCCAACCAAAGTCGCTGAACTCACCATCCCATGTACCATTTTGGATGAATAGATAACCATCTATCGAGGAAAAGCCTGCAAAGAAGCAGGTACCATCATCAAAGTAGACATCGAAATAGAAGTCTATTGGCCATGATAGTGGGAAGTCTCCTGTAGGAGGAATTACTGGTTCTTCCATATTAGCTATACCATCGTCAATGATTGTCCCGCTAAAACTGTTCCATTCCGTAGTTGAGATTTCACCAGTCCCAATAATTTTTGATTGCCAGGGTGAGAATAAAACACCGATATAACCACCTGTGACTGTTCGATTCATTAAGACCCCATCGACATATGCACCAGGTGCAGACTGCGCATAGAAGTCTGACAGGTCTTCATTTACAAATGTAGCGTTACACATGAAATAGAACTGGACATTTTCTCTCTTCGAGTTAAGGAATTCAGCAGTTATCGCTCCAAGACTTTTTGGACCTGGAATCTGTCCATTGTCCTGATCAGGGAAGTAAATGGCTATGGCAAACACACCTGCTGTTAAGATCACAGCAGCTATCATTGCTGCTGCAATCTTGCTTGAAACACCAGTATTGTAGTTTCTCATTTAATTTCACATGAATTATTATGATGAAATTGAATATGACTCTACGTTTTGTACAGGATGTTCAAAACATTGTACAGCCCAAAATATATTTCTCAGAACCAAGCAA
>PJET01000053.1 GCA_002825515.1 Candidatus Thorarchaeota archaeon MP11T_1
CCTACCTCTATAATCACCATTTTTGGTCGAATCTCCAAAGCATCTATTATCATGGAGGGGGGTTGCACTCTAGATCTATAGGACCCAGCTGCAATCATCTTTCCCATCCTTGACGGCATCGGGAATTTCCAGAAATATCTGATTGAACGGACACATATGCAGACCCACAGAAAAAGAATCAGCACAACAAGAAGGATAACCTCAACTAGCCAATGGACACCTTGGAACAAGAACTCAAACATTCTCATCCTCACCAAAGGAGTTATATAACTAACATCCGTTAGTTAATAGGCTAACATCTGTTAGCTGATTTATAGGTTGTGGTCTTGTGAATAGTGAAGATTCTACAAAGAAACAAATTCTCGATTCAGCATACCAATTATTCGTAGAGAATGGATACCGTGGTAGCTCTATGCGAGATATTGCGAAACACGCAGGGATCAAGGCCGCGTCAATTTACAATCATTTTGAGAATAAAGAACAGATCTTTGAAGCAGTCTTTATTGAGAGACATCCAATGTTTAGAATTCTTGAGATTCTTGACAGCATCCGAGGACCAACTGCAGAAGAACTACTGACAAACGCAGTTAACCGTCTTAACAAGGAACTTCGGAATGAGCCAGCCTTGCTCAACCTATTCTTTGTTGAGCTTGTTGAAATGAATGGAAAACATGTTCCAAAAGCAATCAAGACCAACTTCCCTACTGACTCAAACTTCATCAAACAAATCTATGAGAAGAAATCGGAGATAAGAGACATACCAATACCCGTGCTAATTCGATCATTAATTGGGAATATATTTGCTAATATTATGTTCAACTGGTTTATTGGTGATAGCAGTTCAAGGAGATGGGGGACAACATCAGAATTGACCGATGTTCTTCTTAGAGGAATTCTCAGGAGGTAGGTCTTTCAACATTCCTTAGGACTCGTTCAAATCGAGCGAGTGCATCATCAACTATTACATCATCATCAGCTAGGCTAGTATACATTCTAGAACCTGCTAAGGTGACGATTCCCTCAGCCATGTAGGCGGCGCCCATCTTCTCCATGAAATGTTGCCTTTCCTGAATTTCTTTTAGAATAGCTTTGATTTTGAGAGGATTTTTTTGGATTTTTACAAACATCGTACCAGAGGTTTCCAAGTGACAGATAGCTCCTTGATTATATGCTACAAATGGTAAGTTCAGATCATCTATGATTTTTTCGAGACCACTTCTTAATCTATCAGCGGCTTGTCCTGCCTTCTCACATGCGTTGGTTCGCTCTATTTCTTGAATGGTAAAGAAACCTGCTGCGGAGCTTAATGGATTCGCAGCTAAAGTGCCACCTACATAGGCTCTCTTCTTCCCACCTTCTATGCCTGCCGCGACATGTTCCATGAGGTCCCGTCTACCACCAAGGCCCCCAGCTGCAGGATAACCACCTGCAACAACTTTTCCAAAGGTTGTGATATCTGGAGTGACATTGAAGTATCCTTGAGCTCCTGCGAGACCAATCCGCCCAAAAGTAACAACTTCATCGAATATGAGCAACGTGTCATATTGATCACATAGCTCACGTATTTGCGTATTATGATCCTTATCAACAGGCCTAGTTCCAGATTCTGGACCAACTGGCTCAACTATGACAGCTGCAGTTCCTCCTAAAATTCGGTTCCTAGACAATTTCTTGCTAAGAGCATCTATATCATTTGGATAGACTTCATGGGTGTGCTTTCTACATCCACCAGGAATACCATGTGCCTCATAGCTTCCAGTATTGGGTATGTGCAACCCATACACCATCTGGTCGCTCCATCCGTGATACGCACCACCCATTTTGATGACTTTCTTCTTTCCAGTAGCTAATCGAGCAACACGAATCGCTGCCATAACAGATTCAGTTCCACTTCCTAGCATTCGGAACATCTCAATCGATGGCATGTGTCTATTGATTTCTTTTGCAAGATTCAATTCAAATTCCGAGAATAAACCAGATACTGGTCCTCTCTCATTGATAAGCTGAATGATTTTTTCTTTAACAGGTTGATAGTTATTACCAAGTATGATAGGACCACCAGATTGTAAGAAGTCAATGTACTGATTGCCATCAGAATCCCAAAGGAAAGCTCCTTCAGCTCTATCTATCACTATGGGAAATGGATAATTAAATGCAAGATTATGCTGGACACCACCAGGTATGAATTTCTTGGCCTCAGTGATTATCACTTTAGACTTCCTACATTTCTGCTCAAAGTACTGAATGTACTCCCTCAAAGCATCTTGTTTGATTGAATAAACAGGAAGGCTGATCAGATTGTCAAGCTTTGCATAAATTTCAGCAGTGTTGTGATATTTGGAGATACTGAAGCCGGACATGATGCATTCTCGATATTAATCAATCACATGTCTTAATGAAAAGACTTGTGGATTTCAAAAAGATAGTGAGCATATACACTTTTTGTGAAATAATTTATTGAACAACCTATCATCTCTAATTCTTATTCAAGTGAGGTTGAAAGGAGGTGAGAAATTATGAAGTATCTAATTGAATGGAATATCAAACCAGAGTATAGAAAAGAAGCAGCCAAAGCTGTTGAGAACTTCAAACAACCAAAGGAGCTCAAGACAGTATTTGCAGCTCATAACAGAGTTGCATCAAATAGTGGAGTTGCGGTAGTTGAAGTTGATGATGTAAAGATTATCCAGAAAACATTTAGTCCAATGTTAGATTTCGCAGACTTTACTGTAACTCCAATCATTCCAGTATTCCCTGAGTCTGAAGATTAGATCATCTTGTGGGAGTAATCCCACCATATCAAATGTAGTTACAAGATTCAGAAGACTTCTTGATTAACTTTCAACGTTATTCAAATCGAGTCTTGAAGGCTTTATACTCCTCATCCCAGATGTTTGCCTCTTCCTTGGACATGAAATTGAAAGTTAATGCTATCTTGGTTCTAACCTTTATTGTAATGTCGAACTATGATCCAGAGGATGTCGCACCACTCGCGAGTCAAATTAGAGATATGGTAACTCTGCAAAACCAACAAGAAGAAAGCTGCTGGAATGACTAACAGCAGACACTTAGGTAAAAACAAGACAAAAGGAAGAAGACCTCAAATCTCCTTCCTTGCATAGATATATTCTCTATCCTCTTCTCCGACTATTTCTACTAGGTTCCATTTCATCAGCGCAAGAAGATTCTCTAATATGTAATCCTTCTCCATTTTGGTTCCTTTTGCGATTTCTGTAATTGTTGCTGGACCATCTCGAATTTCACTTAGGATATGGTTTCTATCAATCTCTTCCTTCACAGTCTGCTCTAGCAATTGGTTCAGTCGTTCTTGAGTTATCTCACCACGCTGGACAAGTATGTCTCCTTTCCCAACAAGCCATCTTAGTCGCTCATCTCCAAATGCAGTAGCTGCAGCTTCTAGTTTGTCTAGGTTCGCGATTTCTTTCATTTACTCGCCACCTCCTTTTATGACAGAAGGCAATAGAAATGCCTCCACCATACTCATGATTTGCTCATCAGTTGAATGTCGCATTGTTATTGCGTTACTAGGACAAGCGGCTGCACAGGTTCCACAGCCCTTACATTTTGCCTCTGTGACGAATGCAATGGGTGGTTCTTTTGAAGTGACCATCTCTATTGCACCAAATGGACATGCTTGGACACATGTGTGACATGAGGAACAAAGTGTCTCGTCAACCCATGACACTGTTGATTCGATTTCGACATTCTTCCGAGCCATTAGAGAAGTTGATTTTGCAGCAGCACCGCTTGCCTGAGTAGCGCTATCAGTAGCATCTTTTGCAGATTGGGCGGCTCCTGCAATCATTATGCCTGCTGTATGAGTAGTAAGAGGAGCAAGCTTGATGTGTTCTTCATTGAAGAATCCATCACCCGATCTAGTAAGACTAAATAGCTTTGCTACCTCATCAGTGCCAGCAGGAGGCACCATTGCTGTTGTAAGGACTAACAAATCAGGCTCGAACTCACAATAAGTACCTGATAGCACATCCTTCCATTTTACAACAATCTTGTCTTCATCCGAGCAGACTTTTGGTTTCTTATTGTGAGCAAACTTCGAGAACATGACATGTTTAGACCTGGCTTCTCTATGAATCTCCTCATGACCTCTACCAAATGTCCGGAGATCATCGTACAGGACCATAACCTCTTCAGTCTGGTCTTTAATATCAGAAGCCGCTTTTGTCATTGCAGTGCAGCAATATCGCGAACAATGCTCATGTCCTTTCTTGCCCTCTTCGCGAGAACCAACGCAACCAATAAACATGATATTCTTTGGAGGCTTCCCATCACTTATTCTAAGGACAGACCCCGTGGACTTCATCTTCTCATAGTCTGCGAGAGTAATGATGTTCGGATTGTTACCATACTCATAGTATCCCTCAGGTACAAAAGGTTCGAAACCCGTTGCAACGATTACTGTTCCAAATGTCCGCTTTGCGGTCTTGCCAGTCTTAAGATTCTTGATTTGTGCTTCAAAGTTGCCTATGTGTCCATCGAAATCAACCACGACTGAATCGGTCATTATCTCGATGTCTTCTATTGCTTTTGCTGCAATAAGCATCCTGTCAATAACATCTATTGCTTTCTCATTGTTCGGATACATTGTTGAAAGAAGACGTAAATGACCTCCGAGCTTGGACTCTTTCTCAACTAGTGTCACTTTAAATCCACGAGAACCGATATCCACTGCAGCTCTGAGTCCTGTAACCCCTCCTCCAACTACTAATGTGCGTGGTTCGACTGAAACAGTCTTCACCTCTAGCGGCTCTAGAAGAGCAGCTCGAGCTACGGCCATTCGAACCAAGTCATCAGCCTTAAGAGTGGCTTTCTTAGGTTCACGAGCGTGACACCAACTACAATGCTCTCGGAGGTTCACTTGCTCGAATAGATATCTGTTGAGACCAGCTTCTTCGACAACTCTTCGGAAGGTTGGCTCATGCATTCTGGGTGAGCAACTTGCGACAACAACGCGATTGAGGTTGTGTTCAGCTATCTTCTCGCGAATGTGGGATTGTCCAGCATCACTACATGTGAACATAAGATCAACTGAATAGATTACATTCGGATAGTGTTGTGCGCTCTTTGCAACCGACTCAACATCCACAGTACCAGCAATATTATGACCACAGTGGCAGACAAATACACCAATTCTTGGTTCACCAGTATCTCCCATTATGGCTCACCTCCTCGTGCAAGAGTTATACTTGCTCGCATTGCAGCCGCGCTTCCTGCAGCAACTGAATCAGGGATATCTTTAGCAGATTCAGCACATCCAGCTACGTACACACCGGGTACTGCGGTATCAACGGGATTACTAGCAGGATATCGGATTGAAATGAATCCATCAACACTCACTTCAAGTCCTAGATTGCCAGCTAATTCCTTCAATCCTTTCGGAGGAAGAATGCCAGGACAGAGGACAAGAAGTTCGTGCTCATTCTTCAAGAAATCCCCTGTTTCTGTGTTCTCAGCCCAGACTGTGATATTCTTGGATTTGGGTACTTCCATTACTTCTCCTACTCGCCCACGAATGAATTTGATTCCGAATCTTTCCTTGGCCATATTATAAAATTCTTCAAAACCCTTGCCATAAGCTCGAATGTCAGCATAGTACACTGTCACATTCTTGACATTGTCATGTTGTAATTCTTTGGCCATAACTGCATTTTTGATTCCATACATACAGCAAACTCTACTGCAATAGGGAACATCCTTTTTCACATCTCGAGCTCCTACACACTGAACAAATCCTATGGATTTTGGTATCTTTCCATCACTAAGCCTCATGAGATTACCTCCAGTAGGCCCAGCGGCATTGATCAATCGTTCATATTCAAGTGCGTTAATGACGTTCTTAAATCGTCCATAACCGAGTCTGTGGTATTGCGATACATCGAAGAGCTCGTAGCCAGTGGCAATCACAATCGCTCCTACTGGAATCTCTATTTGTTCGTCTTCCATTGAAAGGTCGATTGCTTCTCGCTCACAAGACTTGACACAAAGTTCGCATTTTATGCAATTCTCGCTATCGACAGTGTAGATGAGTGGAGTGTTTTGTGGGAACCCAATGTAGATTGCCTTCCTGTATCCAAGGTTTTGGTCAAACTCATTTCGTACTTGGACAGGACAATGAGGCACACAATCTCCACAACCTGAGCATTTATCCTCAAGAACCTTGCGAGCTTTTTTGAGAACTTTTACCCTGAAGTCCCCAGCTTCCCCTGAAATACCTGTGACTTCGCTATAAGTCAAGAGCTTGATATTTGGATGCCGAGAAACCTCACTGAGTCTGGGCGTCAAAATACATGCACTGCAATCGAGAGTTGGGAATGTTTTATCCAACATAGCCATGACGCCTCCGATTGATGGTGTTTTTTCTACAAGGACCACTTGGTATCCTTGGTCTGCTATGTCAAGAGCCGCTTGCATTCCCGCCACCCCACCACCTATGACGAGAGCGGTTTCAGAGGGTTTCATCAGACTAAGGTCTACCTTCTCGCCTGCTACTGTCACTTGGTTTCACCTCCTGCTTTGAGAGGGTTCGGTCCGAGTTGTCGAACTCTATCGGTCATCTCTGTTATCCCATCAGCCCATTGTTGTCCCTCTGAAGCACTAGCCCAGAGGAGTTTTAATCGGTCGGAGTGCAAACCTATTGTCTTCATTGCCATCTGAAGGGCGTTAAAACGAACCTGAGTACGATGATTGCCTGTTGCATAATGGCAGTCTCCGATGTGACATCCTGTGACCATTACGCCATCAGCACCACCTTTGAACGCTTCAATCACCATAATTGGATCCACACGGCCTGAGCACATGAGCCTGATGACCTTTGCATTTGGTGGATGCTGAATTCTGGAGATACCAGCAAGATCAGCACCTCCATAGGAACACCAGTTGCAAGTGAATGCAACTATACTTGGTTCGAAACGTTTTCGTGTCAACTTACCAACCCTCCTTTAACAGAAGCTGCAGCTTTTACCTGCGGTATAATCTGTTGTTTACGATAATGTCGCATATCGATTGCATTCTTAGGACAAGCAGCTGCACAGGTTCCACAGCCTTGACAAAGCTCAAACATGACTCGCCGTTCTTCTCCTGTTCCGGATATTGCAGTATATGGACAAATTTCAGCACATAGGTCACAATCAAAGCAGAGTTCTGTATCGATCTCTGCATAGATTGGTTCAACATAAAAGACACCAGGAGCCATCAATGCTTGAGCACCAGCAGCTGCACCTTTGCCATAAGCAACAGCTTTTGGTATATCCATAGGACCCAAGACTGCGCCTGCTAAGAAAACGCCATCTTGGAATGAATCAACTGGACGCAGTTTTGGATGAGCTTCCATAAGATACCCATATTCTCCTGTCGAAACCTTCAACTTGCGCGCAAGCTCTTCGGTATCATCGTTTGGTAGGAGTGCTGTTGCTAGGACCACAAGATCAGTGGTAATTTCTAGTCGTTCTCCAGTGTAAAGGTCTTCAGCCAAAACAACAAGGGATTTTGTCTTGGGGTCTTCCTCGATCTCAGAAGGTCTTCCTTTGACAACTACAACACCCATTTCACGAGCTCTGCGATAAAGACCTTCATATCCTAGCCCATGAGTCCTTATGTCCATAGCATAGATAGTTACTTCTGTTTCAGGATACTTCTCCTTAATCTGTATAGCTTGTTTTAGAGAGTTCTCACACCCTATGTAGCAGCAATAGTCTTGGTTAAACCTTCTGTCCCTTGACCCTATGCATTGTACAAACGCAACCCGTTTTGGAATCGTATGATCTGATGGACGTTTTGGTTTTCCTTGAGTCGGACCAGCTGCATTGGTGAGCCGTTCTAATTGTGCATTTGTAATCACATTCTCAAATGTTCCATATCCAAACTCACGAGTTTCGAGTGGGTCATGTACCTTGAAGCCTGTAGCAACGATGATTGTGCCGACATTAAGTTCGACTATCTTATCCGTTAATGAATGGTCAACTGCATTCAGCTTACATGCTTCGACACACTTTTCACACTCACAGCAGACACCACAACTCAAACATCGATTAGCCTCTTCTATAGCAGTTGCTTCATTAAAACCAAGCTCCACCTCTTCAAAGGTACTCTTTCTTTTTGACATACTAAGTGTTCGCATTACAGGAGCATATCTGAATATCATTGATGCCTCATCGACTTCGAAGTTCTCTATTGGTATCAATACTTCTTCTCGATCCTCATTGAGATCTTTTCCATGGAGATATCTGTCAATGGACTTTGCAGCCTCTTTTCCTGTTGCTACAGCCTCGACAACTGTACCACCACCACCGAAAACAACAGCTCCACCTCCGAACACACCTTTGATGTTGGTCTGAAGTGTGATAGAGTCAACTTCAAGAGTACCCCACATCGAAGGCTCTAGTTCAGATAACAACGCGTCAGGAGTAACCTCTTGGCCTATCGCAACAATGACTGTGTCAACATTCATCTTGAACTCAGAACCAGCGATAGGGACGGGTCTTCTTCTGCCTGAAACATCTGGAGCACCTAGACGCATCCTCACACATTTCATTCCTGAAACTTCTTTTCCAGATTCAAGTATCTCTATCGGTGTAGCAAGAAATTCAAGCTTGATACCTTCATTCTCAGCTTCATCTACTTCGCTAGCAATAGCTGGCATTTCCTCTCTAGACCGTCTGTATACAATTGTTACCTTACTGGCACCCAATCGTTTTGCTGTACGTGCTGCATCTATAGCTGCATTTCCACCACCTATGACGGCTACATTCTTTCCGATAGTGACTGCCTTTCCGCTATTAACTCGGTCGAGAAAATCGAGTGCATGGTGAACACCTTTCGCGGTTTCACCTTTCACATTCATAATTCGACTAGCAGGCGCTCCAGTGCCTACAAACACAGCTTTGAAGCCTTGGTCTTTTAATTCTTCAACTGATTCAATCTTGATACCAGTTTTTATTGTGACTCCAAGTTTCTCTACAATACCAATCTCATCTCGAAGCACATCACGTGGGAGGCGATACTCGGGAATACCCCAGCGTAGGAGACCTCCTGCTTCCTTCCTCGCCTCAAAAACAGTTACGGGATATCCTTGCCTGACAAGATCATACGCACACGCTAGACCAGCTGGACCAGCACCTACAATTGCCACCGTTTTCTTTGCATTCTTCTTATCAGGCTTTACTGGTTCTACCTTGATTCCACCATTTTCACGTTCATAATCAGCGAGGAATCTGTGTAGATTCCTTATACTAATAGCTTCATCGTAGTTTCCACGTTCGCATTCCACTTGGCATGGATTTGTGCAAACTCGACCGAGAATGCCCGCAAAGGGTGAATTCCTGCGATACATTTCAAGAGCTTCATCAAACCGCTCTTCCTTGAGGAGCGTGACGAATGCTTGAACATTGACATGTGCTGGACATCCAATTTTGCATGGAGATGTTCCACGTTTGTCAATAGTATATTTGTTGGGTACTGCCTGTGGAAATGGTCTGTAAACAGCCTTTCTTGTGTCAAGACCAAACTCATATTTGCTTTTTACACTTACAGGACAAACAGTGGCGCAGTCACCACAGCCATTACACATGTCATAGTTGATGAATGGTGATTTCTTTCTAACATTGAGTCGAAAATTCCCCACATACCCTTCAACACTATCAAGCTCACTGTATGTCATGAGATTGATCTTCGGATGTTGTCCTATTTTGGACATTATGGGTCCAAGAATACAAATCGCACAATCATTTTGGGGGAATACTTTATCCAAAAGAGCCATCTGTCCACCAATCGTTGGACGACTTTCTATCAGATGCGTTTCAAATCCTGCATTGGCAAGATCCAAGGCCGCAGAAATCCCCGCGACTCCGCCCCCAATCACAGCAGCACTTTGAATTACATCAACTGCTTTCCTCTCAAGTGGTTCAAGGAACTTCGCACGTTCCACACCCATTGCCACAAGTTCTTGGGCTTTCATTGTAGCGAGATCATGATCATCCATATGAACCCAACTTACATGTTCACGTAAGTTGACTTGGTCATACAAATATCGATTCAACCCGGCTTCTTCAACACAAGCTCGGAAGACAGGTTCGTGGGTTCGAGGAGTACACGAAGCAACTATTACTCGATTTAGACTGTGTTCCCTTATTGCCTGCTTGATATTCTCTTGTCCATCGTCAGAACATGCAAACAATAGGTCTACAGAATATGCAACATTTGGTAGCTTAGATGCATATTTTGCCACTTCTTCACAGTCAACAGTTCCTGCAATATTCAAACCACAATTACATACAAAAACTCCAATCCTCAAGTCTGACTCACTCATCTACGACCACCTCCCATTATTTTGGCTACAAGTTTGTCCGTTTTTACAGTATGAAGGTCTAGTCCAAGTTCTTCTGGAGAATACCCGAATCCAAGTGCAAGTAATTGTGGAAAATGAAGAACAGGAAGATCGAGATCTTCCATTCCAAACTTGCGTTTTATGCTCCGTTGTCCCATATCGTGCTGAAGATGACAAAGTGAGCAAACAGTAACAATACCATCGACTCCAGCATTGTTTGCGTCAACAAGACGTTCATGCATAACCCTATCTGCAAGATCATCTTCTACACCTCTTAGTAGACCTCCACAACATCGATGCCGACCTGTATATTGTACGCTATTCACTCCAAACTGTTCGATTAGCTCATCCGCAAACGTGGGTCTCTCAGAATACTCAATGTTCAACAGCTCGTGAGGTTTTAGCATGTGACATCCATATCTGAGTCCTATGGAAATACTACTAAGATCCCTCGTGGACTTCTTTTGAAGTGCGTCAATACCAATGTCTGTATATAAAAAGTCAACAAGATGTCTGGCTTCTACATTTCCTTCATAATGCAAACCAACACTTCTCAAAATTTCATCTACACGTTCTCGCATGTCTGGATATTTGTCCAAAACATGATTGACTCTTTTGTAGGAGTGGAAGCAACCGCTGCAAGGAGTCAAGAGGTCAAGACCCATTTCTTCTGCCTTTGCTAGATTTCTGGCAGCCATGGCAATCGAAGTGGTTAGATCTAGGGACTGCATCCAGAATGGTGCACAACAAGTTTCGTTGGGAATGTCAACGGTTTGAATTCCAAGGTGACCTAAGACTTTCCTAGTCGCAGCCTCATAGCCTATTAGAGATCTTCTTGTTGGTACAAGGCACCCCCATGCAATTGCCCTTTTCATTCAGAATCATCCTCCTTCTTTTTGTTTGCAGCTATGATATCCGTCAACCCTGCAGCTTTCATTATTCCATTCAGTTGCTTCACCGCAGGTTCTTGGAGAGGAGGCAGTCCAAGTTGTTCACGCATCTTATCTACAAGTCCAGTTCTTGTACTCACACGACCATTCTTCAGGACCATCTCTGCCATCTGAATATATCCAGGTGCAGCATGACCCTCCTTACTAGCCATGTTTCTAAGAACTGTCACCACATCTGTAAAGTTCACCTGCTGAACACATCTCTCCTCACAGGTGAAACAGGCAGCGCAGAGCCAAATCTGGTCGCTTGAGAGTACTTCATCCTTAAGCCCAAGAAGTACATTCCCGAGAACTTTCCGAGGTCTGTAATCTATCACTGAGCCAACAGGACAGCCACCACTGCAAGCACCGCATTTCAAGCACCGGAGAAGACCCTCTCCCCCAACCATATCAGCTACTTCGTACTTGAAAGTCCCTTTCACGTCTTCGTCGCGAACTGGGAAATCGCCTCTGTAACTCTTTTTTTCTGTTTGTTCCATTGTTACCTCACTTCAGTTAATGATTCTAATATTCGACTAGGACTTGTTCTATTCATGTGCATTCCCAAGTCATCGTCAAGGATGCCTAGAGCGGGACCAAGAAATTGTGGAAGCGTCATCACTGGAATTCTGGATTTTTCTATCCTACCGCCAAACTGAACCTGAGCAAGCTGGATTTCGCAATAGGCGCACGCAGTGACAATGCCTTCAGCACCTGCATCTTTGACACTACGAATCTTTTCCATACCAATTTTGCCTGCTAATTTCTCATCCATAGCTAGTAGTGGAGCGCCACAACAATTCATTTTCTTAGTATAATCAACAGGTCGTCCACCAGCAATTCGTATGAGGTCATCAATAATTGTTGGCCTTTCATTACACACAGTATTCATGTCATCGAGAGATCGAGTCGTATGGCATCCATAATGGGCCGCAAGCTTAATACCAGCATATGGATTAATGATTGCTGTTCTAACAGCATCAAGACCTAGGTCAAATTCAAAGACATCTAGAAGATGCTTCACTTCTACCTTTTTCGAATATTCAAGACCTTCATTAGCCAGCATAGAGTTGACTTCAGCCCTTGCTCTTTTCCTACGATCCAATAGCTTCTTCGTATGTTTGAGAGAAACAGAACAAGCACCACAGACTGTGATGATATCCTTATCTTCCCTCTCAGCAAGTGCAAGTATCCTACCACCCAAAGCAAGGAATGCTTTTTCGTTGAGGGATTCAATATACTGTGCGCCACAACAATTGACATTGTCTAATGGTGTCAAACTAATTCCAAGTTTCTCCAAAACTAAAATTGTAGCTGCTTCATATGCAGGAAGACGTACTGGGGTGATGCACCCTCTGAACAGTACATAATCCCTCATTTTCTCTATGCTCCATTGTCAAAATATTTTCTTTTCACGTCAGACGTGTATCGTTTGTTTTGCGATAACCGGGAACTCAGACCCAACTCTTTTCGCTCGTCAACAGCAAAATCAGAGTAAGCATCCTTCATGAGCCACCCATCAGTAAGTATCTTTTGAGCAGCTTGTTGAAATGCACTTGGAATGATGCCTTCACTAATTGCGAGTCTTCTAACAATCTTGAAAACATCAGATAGTTTCACCCCAAATTGACAGCTGTTCTCACAGAAATGACATGTCTTACAAAGCCAGGGTTGTTCACTCTGCAAGACTTTTTCTCGAGCACCAACCAGGATTTTCTGCATCAACTGTCGAGGATTATATTCAGTACCAGAAGCAATAGCACAACGAGCAGAGCATACGCCGCATGCTACGCATTTCTCTATCAACTCTCCTCCCGGCACTGAATTTAATTCCTGAATAAAGCTTGAAGAT
>PJET01000054.1 GCA_002825515.1 Candidatus Thorarchaeota archaeon MP11T_1
ATAACAAAGCTGTTATTTCACTCCACACTGAGGATACAATTACCTCTGGGTCTGGAACTATGACCAGAGTGGACATGAACAAGATACAGTTCAAAAAATGGAAGGCTAGCAAGTTTGATGAAACACTTAGTAGCATTTTATTGAAGTTAAATGAACTTGTGCATAAGAAAAGAGCATCAAACGGAGATTAACATAATGAAAATTGCAGTAGCAGGAAAAGGAGGCGTTGGTAAAACTACCATCGCTGGAACATTGGCAAGACTACTTGGCAGAGATGGACTCAAGATACTTGCAGTTGATGCAGACCCAAGCTATACACTCTGGTCAGCATTAGGGATAACTTCAGAGGTTGCAAAGAAGATTGTTCCACTAACTGAAAACGAAACACTTGTTCAAGAGCGACTCCAAATTGAGGGAGCTCAAGGATATAGTGGGTTCTTTAAACTCAATCCTCGGGTCGATGATCTTGCTGAGAAATTTGCTATTGAGGGTCCTGACAATGTGAGTCTCTTAGTTGCCGGTACTGTTGAGATTGGAGGTTCAGGATGCATGTGTCCTTCAGCAACCCTTCTCAAAACGCTCATGCGACATCTTATTCTTGGAACTGATGAAGCATTTGTAATGGATATGGATGCAGGAGTTGAGAATCTTGGACGTGGTACAACTAGAGGTATGGATGCACTGTTAGTTGTAGCAGAACCTGGTCGTCGCTCGCTTGACATCCTTGGAAAAATCAAGAAACTGGCACAAGACATTGATGTTGGACGAATCTTTGCTGTGGGCAATAAAGTTGCAGCACCTGATGATGAAGAAATGATCAAAGAATGGGTAAAGAAAGAAGGAGTTCCCTTATTGGGAATAGTTCCTTTAGACGATAAAATTAAACAAGCAGACAGAAGGGGGATGGCTCCCATAGACCTAGACCCGAACTCAATGGGAATGACCGCAATACGCGAAATAAAACAGCGGTTAATTGCTGAAATAAAGACATAGAAGAATTGTTTACGAATTGAAAGTATTTAGAAATTTTAATTAGATTTCTTATATTATCTGTTTTCTGTAGTTAATTTTTGATTATGTGCATGCATAATGAAATTTGTGTGAGTTTCGCAACCTTATTATGCTGTATTGTGTTCGCGCTATGCACCACGCACAGGAACTGAACGTAGCATGAAGAAGAAAGCTTACTTCAGAGCGGACGAAGCAGACACTGGAATTGGCAGATTCAAGGGCCTTGAAGTCAGAATTGGTACTATTGTTGACGATGAATGGGACGAACCCATGGGTCCAACTCCAATGCCAGGACCAACTACACTTCGTTCGTGGGATCATAAAATTTTAACGAAATACCAGCCATCATATATGCCATATTGTCAAGTATGTTGTCTTTGTACAATGGGCAAGTGTGACCTCTCGGGCGATAGAAGAGGTGCATGTGGACTGGATATCAAAGGTCAGCAGGCTAGGATAGTCCTTGCAGCAGCCAATATTGGTTGTTCCGCACACTTAGCTCATTCACGACATTTGATTGACCATCTGATTGAGTTGCATGGACCAAGAACCGAGCTCATACAGGGACCCGGAACTGAGATACATGCTCCTGTTACACGTCTAGTTACAGGAATGCGGCCTCGAACATTAGAGGACGCTAGCATCATTCTTGATTACTGTGAAACTCAAATGACTCATACACTCTCAGCAACTGCTACAGGTCAAGAGGGTAACTGGATGGACTTTGAAAGTAAGGTATTCCATGCAGGTATGATTGATCAGCTAAGTATGGAGATAGCAGACTTGGCACAGGTTTCAACTCTTGGTATGCCGCAAGCAGACCCTGATGCGCCATTAGTCGAGTCAGGAATTGGTATGATGGACACGAACAAAGCCATCATCCTAACAATAGGACATAATATTGTACCTGCAGCATCCATCACTGATTACATAACCGAAAAGAGGCTTCATGAAGTCGCAGAGGTGGGTGGAATGTGCTGTACTGCTTGGGACATTACTAGACGAGATCCGAAGGCAAAGGTCGTTGGACCAATATCTTGGCAACTCAGATTCATCAGAAGCGGAAAGGCGGATGTTGTTGTTGTAGATGAACAATGTGTACGTACTGATGTTGTTAGAGAAGCTAAGAAAGTCAAGGCTCCAGTGATTTCGACTAGTGACAAAGCAGTTATGGGATTACCAGATAGGTCAGATGATGACCCCGACTCAATTGTCGAGGAACTTGTATCTGGAAAAATCCCTGGTGCCTATATTCCAGACCATAGTATAGTCGGAGAAGTTGCTACTAAAGTAGCCCTTGCTGTGAAGCCCAAGAGAAGAAAAATGAAGTTCTTCCCATCCAAGAAGCAAATGCAGAAAATGGCAGAGGAATGCACAAAATGCAGTGAATGTATTAGGTCTTGTCCAAACGACCAGAATGTGATGGAAGCTGTTCTTGCAGCTCAAGTTGGTAATTTTGAACCCCTAAGAGAGGTATATCATAATTGCATAGGATGTGCACGATGTGAATCAGCGTGTCCGAATGACTTTGAGTTGCATAGTTGGATGGCAGCTGCAGCTGAGGCAGACTGCAAGGAAGAAACCCACATGGTTAGAACCGGTCGTGGAGCTATTCAAGATACTGAAATCAGAAATGTGGGTCAACCAATCGTTTTTGGTGAAATTCCTGGAGTGATTGCCCATGTTGGTTGTGCAAACTACCCAAGTGGGGGCCAAGATGTGCATGACATGGCGGAAGAGTTTGCCAAGCGTCGTTACATCATTGTGACATCAGGATGTGCAGCAATATCAGCGGGTCATGTGAAAGATGAAAATGGTCAATCTATCTATGAAAGAAGGTCGGGTGAGTTCGACGCAGGTTGTGTTGTTAATGTTGGCTCATGCGTTGCCAACTCACACATTGCTGGAGCAGCTATAAAGATTGCAGCTATATTCGCTAAGAGAAATCTGCGAGGAAACTATGCGGAGATTGCTGACTACATACATAATCGTGTAGGTGCAGTTGGCATCTCATGGGGCGCAATGTCACAGAAAGCAGCATCCATAGCAGCAGGATTCTGGAGACTTGGAGTTCCTGTAATTGTGGGACCGCACGGTTCGAAGTACAGAAGAATGTTACTTGGAAAGGCAGAGGAAGAAAGAGATTGGACAGTCTATGATGCTCGGACGGGAGATCGAGTAGTGACTGCTCCAGGTCCTGAGCATCTCTTCTATGCAGCTGAAACTGTTGCTGAGGCGAATGTTATGACCGCGAAGCTAGTTCTTCGACCCAACGACACTGGAAAAGGACGTTCAATTAAACTGAGTCACTATATTGATGTTCATGAGAAGTACTATGGATTCTTCCCGGAGGATGTTTGGAAGTATATTCGACGGGACACCGATATTCCAATAACACTGAAGGACAAGATTCTGACTCAGATGAAGGAGAATAAATGGAAGGAACGACGGATTCCAGACCCAACGCTCCTCAAAGAGCAAGTCATCGGAGGTGGTAAATGATGGTGATGAAACCCGTACCATGGCAGACCGGCGAGATATGTGGTCCGGATAGTGCCAAGTCTCTCACCAAACCTGATGTGCTGAAACGTGACCTTTCCAAAGCTAAGAAACCATTATTGATTGTTGGGTCTGAGGCGCCTAATGAAAAGCATGGAAAGGGCGATATGGTAGATTATGCAATCGCTCTGTCAAAAGCAGGAAAAATCCCTGTAGTTGCAACTGGTGGCGCGATTAAAGCATTTATTGAGAAGGGCTTTGATGGAGCAAAATCAATGGGAGCCATGGAGCTTGCATATAGGCTCCAAGACCCAGAATGGAAAGGACCTCATGGAACAGGACCATATGACATGATCATGATCTATGGTATTCCCTACTATATGCAATGGACTTTACTCTCTGGCGTGATGAATTTTGCACCAGAAATCACACCGATTGCATTGGGTAGATATTACCAACCACATGCAAAGTGGTCATTTCCAAATATGAAGGAGAAGCAGTATCACACTGTTCTCGACGAAATTCTTGAACTCGTTGGAGGAGGTAAGTAAAATGTCATTTGAAGACATTCCTGTAGACATTGGCGTGGTATATGAAGGTGAGCGAGTTCGCGGCAAAGATATGTTTGTCGAACTCGGTGGACCAAAGATGGAACAGAAATTCGAACTTGCATTAGCCCGAGATATGGGAGAAATCGAGGACGAAAAAGTCTCAATAATTGGTCCAGACTTAAAAGATATGGAAGAAGGAAGTTTTCATCCTCTTGGAATCGTAGTTGAAGTAGCTGGAAAAGAGATTGAGCCAGATCTTGAAGGAGTTATTGAGAGGCGTATACACGAGTACGTCAACTTCGTAGAGGGTATGATGCATCTCAACCAGCGATATGATATCTGGATTAGACTCAGTAAGAAGTCGTTTGAGAAAGGATTCAACTCTCTCGAGTTTCTAGGCAAAGTTCTGATTCGACTTTTCAAGAGCGAAATGAACATCATTGAAAAGATTCAGGTGACTTTCATCACAGACCCGAAAGTTGTTGCTGAACGCTATGATGATGCAATAAACAGATACAACCAAAGAGACGAACGTGCACGAGGACTCAGTGATGCAGAGGTAGATACATTCTATGGATGTTCGCTCTGTCAATCATTCGCGCCCACTCATGTTTGTACAATCACGCCACAGAGATACGCAAATTGTGGTGCTATTAGTTGGTTTGATGGAAGAGCAGCGGCTCGAGTAGATCCAAAAGGTCCATTATACGCAATTCCCAAGGGTGATACAATAGATGAGTTTCGAGGTGAGTATGAAGGAGTTAATCAAGCATATACCGAGAAGTCACTCGGCAAAGTTAACTCGGTTGCACTCTATAGTGCTTTTGAGAAACCACACACAAGTTGTGGTTGTTTCGAAGCTATAGCTTTCGTTATTCCAGAAGTGGATGGCTTGGGAATAGTGCATAGAGACTTCAAAGGCGATACAGTGAACGGGTTGCCATTCTCAAGTATGGCAGATTCAACAGCAGGGGGTCGTCAAGTCCCAGGATTTCATGGAATATCCATTGAATACATGCGGTCTCCGAAGTTCCTGCAGGTTGATGATGGATGGAGCCGTATTGTTTGGTTACCCGAGTCTATCAAAGAACGAGTCTATGACTTCATTCCTGAGGAAATAAGGGACAAGATACCAACTGAAAAAGAGGTCATGAGTATTGGAGACCTCAAAACGTTTCTGAAGCAGAAGGACCATCCTGTGGCTGAACGATGGGTTGAGCTAGAGGAGGTTGATGAAGCCGCCATGGTTGCGGGCGAAGCAGGAACTGACTATATGGCAGTTCCTGGAGAGATGACAGCCTATGTTGGAGGTGTAGGAGGCGGTCTTGAAATCATCTTCAAGAATGCAAAGATCTACGCTGAGAAGGTAATCATCCGAAGAACGGGAAAGGGTGACAAGAAGAAATGACAACTGACAAGGAAAGGACCACTTCGCTGGATGATATGTTCGGCGATTTTGCTGAGCTTATCCTTGAGAATGTCACCATAGAGCTGGAGGAGCTTAAGTTGGCGTTGCGCCCGATGGTTCAGCAGATAGCAAAGGCTGCTGTGCGACCGGCACTTGAGATGCCTAAATCACTAATCCCAGCCTCATTCACACAACCTCTTGGAAAATACACAAAGAGTATTCAAGAAATAACTCTTGGAGCTACTAAAGGTCAGGGAGGAACCAGAGGGAACACAGTAACTATAGGAGGACACACGGCTCCAGCGTGGGACTTGTTTCAAGCCCCTCCAAAGCATCCACCCATTGTAGCAGCTGATGTGTTCGATATGCCCATTTCTCTAGCAAAGGCAGTAAAAATGCACTACAAAGAAGTGCTTGACGATCCAGCAGCCTGGGCTAAATTAGTAGTAGACAAGTTTGGAGCAGATGTGGTCACACTCCACCTAATCAGTACAGATCGACAACTCGGCGACACATCACCAAATGATGCTGCAAAGACCATTGAGGAAGTTTTGCAAGCTGTAAAGGTTCCAATCCTTATTGGTTCAGCTGGTGACCCTGAGAAAGATGGACCTGTTCTAGCTAAAGCTGCAGAAGTCTGTGAAGGGGAGAGAACACTTCTATGTTCTGCAACAGTTGACGTTTTCGAAGATATTGCTGTTGCAGCAAAGAAACATGACCAAGTCGTGCTGTCATGGACTTCAATTGACATTAATCAGCAGAAGGAGCTTAATCGAAGACTCTTCGAATGGCTGACACCAGAACAGATTGTCATTGACCCTACAACAGCAGCTTTGGGATATGGTCTTGAGTATGCATTCACGATCATGCAAAGAATGCGTCTTGCTGGGTTGCTAGGAGATGATGAGCTCCGATTCCCAATTAGCTCGGGAACAACAAATGCGTGGGCAGCAAGAGAAGCTTGGTTGAATAATCCTGAATTGGGTCCTAGAGAATTGAGAGGACCAATTTGGGAGAGTGTTACCGCACTTGCTCTATTACTCGCAGGCAATGACCTCTTTATGATGATGCATCCTGCTGCTATTAAAACGCTGCACGATCTTGTTGACTGGATGAAAGATCGAAGAAAGGTCAAGCCTGAGGAATATCCTGACTGGACAACACTTTCAATTCCGGAGGGAACATAAAATGGCGAAGCTGCCTGGTCCACTAGAAATCTATCCACTGCTACCGGGAACAAATTGCCAAGAGTGTGGAGAAGCGAACTGTATGGCTTTTGCTACTAAAATGGCTGAGCACACAGTAAAACTCAAGGCTTGCACACCACTCTTCAAAGAAACAAAATATGCCAAAAAGTTGGAAAAACTGCAAGAACTTGTGAGACCACCTGTGAGAGAGGTCGTTATTGGTGTCGGTGAGAATGCCGCTAGCATTGGTGGAAAGCTTGTGCTATACAGACACGATCTTAGATACTCAAACCCAACTTCATTCTTCATAGACGTTCCTGACAATCTTGAAACTGATGCATTTTCAGCTCGTGTCAAAACAATAGAAAACTGGACCTACATCTATATAGGTACCAATCTACGCTTGGATGGAATTGCACTCAGAGGTGTTTCTCAGGATCCGAAGACATTCGCAACTGCTGCTAAGAAGTTGTCAGAGTTGACCAACTGGCCGATAATGCTCTGCTCGTTGAATCCTGAGATGCTTGCAGTAGCTACAAAGGCAATTGCAGACAAGAGACCGCTTCTCTATGCGGCAACATTAGACACTTGGGCAGAAGTTGGAGAGATTGCAGCAAAATATAATCTACCATTGGTTGCATATGCTCCAGGAAGTCTTGACAATCTATCATCACTAGTTAACACACTACGTGCAATTGGTGTGGAGGATATAGTTCTTGATCCAGGTACTCTTTCGAAAACTGGTCTAGGGACTACTATAGACGACTTCACACAAATCAGACGCTCTGCAATAAATGAAGAGAACGAGCTTCTTGGTTATCCAACTCTAGCTACACCCATTGCAGTCTGGGCAGATCACCGCGAGGGAGAAGCTCCTGAACTGACGAAATGGGACGAGGTCCTCACTGCGTCAGCTCTCATTGTCAGATACGCAGATCTCGTTGTCCTACATAGTTTGGATATGTGGACAAACCTCCCAACTACATTCCTACGGAGTAATCTCTATACAGATCCAGTGAAACCAGTTGCTGTTGAGCCCGGATTAATGGAATTTGGAAAGGTGGGACCAGATGCTCCGGTCATGTACACAACCAATTTTGCTCTCACATACTTCACAGTAGAGAGTGACATCAAACAAGCTGGTGTTGATGCATTTTTAGTTGTCGTGGACACGGAGGGGATGAGCGTTCAATCAGCTGTGGCAGGTCGAAAGCTCACTGCTGAAAAAGTAGCAGAGACTCTTGAGGAATACAAAGTTGCTGACAAGGTGAATCACAAGATTCTGATAAGTCCAGGAATGGCAGCTAGAATCAGTGGTGAAACCGAGGAAACTAGTGGATGGACTGTAAAAGTTGGTCCGCAGGATTCGAGTGGAATTGGTAAGTATATACAAGAGGGCAAATGGAAAGAGGAGTGAAAACCACTAGAATGAGAGAACGTTTAGTGATCTCTGTATCAGGCAAGGGCGGTGTGGGAAAGACAACAACATCTGCTCTTCTCACCCGCATTGTTACTGAGAAGACTAAAAGAGATCTACTTGTGGTTGATGCAGATCCTGTTATGAACCTCCCTCGAGCACTTGGAATAGAAGTACCAAAATCAGTTGGTTCAATTGCTACTAGACTTCGAAAGGATATTGATGAGGGTACATATTCTGGTGAAGTCGCTAAACAGGATGTTTTGGAAGGAGAGATTTTCGAAGCGCTCGTCGAAGACCCAAAATTCGATTTTTTGGCTATGGGTAGAACAGAAGGAGAAGGCTGCTATTGTTATGTCAATCGACTCCTCACGCAGATTCTTGACACGCTGAGTCAGAACTACGAGATAACATTGATGGATATGAGCGCAGGACTTGAACATCTAAGTAGACGCACAAATCGCAACGTGGACATTCTCATCATAGTGGTTGACCCTTCAAGAGCAGCATATGAAGCAGCTCTAAGGATAAGAGACCTTGCAAAGGAGGTTCATATCGAGTTTAAAAAGATCGTAGTGATTGGAAACCGGTTCCCTCCAGAAATGGAGGAAGATCTCAAAGCCCAGCTAGAAGCGGAGGGCTTGGATCTTATTGGGATGATTCCTAGCGACGATGAACTCTCGAGAGCGAATTATCGAGGAGAGTCACTATTTGATTTGAATGAGCAATCATCTGCTGTGAAAGCCGCCGAGACAATCGCTGAAAAGCTTGGACTGCTCAGCGATGTAACACTTCTGAGGTTATTGGGTAAGGAAGTCTAGTAGTCTTCAGAAGTAGTACGAAACGCTCAAATCCATTAAAATAATCAGGTACCTTTAACCTGAGGCGACTAATAATGAATGCCAAGGGAAACTGGACTGAGAAATACAAGGACAAGATTGTCACTGCTGCAAAGGCGATATCTAAGATTAGACGTGGTACTCGAATCCTTCTCGGAACAGGGTGTGGCGTTCCGTACCATCTAGTTCAAGAATTGGGCAAAAATGCGAACAAGATGGCAGATAATGAGATTGTCCACCTGCTCACAATTGGCAATACACCGTCAGCAGACCCAAAATTTCAGTCTCAATTCAGACATAACACATTCTTTGTATCAGACAATATTCGAAATGCTGTTTCTGAAGGTCGTGCAGATTACACTCCGGCACCATTATCAGACATCCCTTTCTTCTTTAGAACTAGAAGGATACCACTTGATGTAGCATTGATACAGGTCAGTCCACCTGATGAGTTTGGATACTGTTCACTTGGAATATCTGTTGATGTAACGAAAACCGGAGCAGAAAGTGCAGACTTGGTTATTGCACAAGTGAATGAACGCATGCCAATAACTCATGGAGATTCCTTTCTACATGTCAAAGACTTGGATTACCTTGTGCCCTTTACTGAACCTTTGAGAGAGTTTGAATCACCAGAAGTTAGTGAAAGGAAGAACCGAATTGGTGAATATACTGCGAGATTAATAGAGAATGAATCAACAATTGAAGTGGGCATAGGTACAGTTGCGAAGGCAGTTACAACTAACCTCATCAATTCTGGGGTGATGGATCTAGGAATCCATACGGAAACCTTCAGTGATAGTATCATAGACTTAATTGAGAGTGGAATTGTTACTAATATGAAAAAGAGCATCAACAGGGGAAAGGTAACTGCTAGTTTTGCCATGGGGACAGCGAAGCTCTATGATTATGTAAATAACAATCCAGTTTTTGAGTTTAGAGATACTTCCTATGTGAATGACCCGTATATCATTAGTCAGAATCGAAAAATGGTGGCAATCAACTCGGCGTTGGAAGTGGATCTAACTGGTCAAGTTTGTTCGGATTCGATTGGTCATGCATTCTATAGTGGTATTGGAGGTCAAGTGGACTTCATACGAGGAGCATCAAGATCTGAGGGGGGGAAATCAATAATCTGTCTTAAATCCACAGCTCTTAATGGTACAGTTTCAAAGATAGTTCCCCGCCTGAGTGAGGGGGCAGGAGTTGTCACCACTCGCGGTGATGTGGATGTCATTATTACAGAATATGGATTGGCAATGCTTAGAGGAAAGACAATCCGTGAACGAGTTTTGTCACTAATTGCAATTGCGCATCCTGATTTCAGAAATGATCTTTTAGAAGCAGCCAAAAAAATGAGATATGTGTTCGAAGACCAAGTCCCATTCCTCTCGAGAGGAACCTACTTCCCAACAGAATATGAAGCACAAGAAGAGTTTGAGGGACCTGAAGGTCCAATAACAGTTCATGTAAGATTAATTCGACCAGATGACGCGGATAGGATCAAGGGACTCTTCTATGGACTCAGTGAAGAATCAATCTTCTTTAGATTCCTCACACCATTGCGAAGTCTTCGTCGCCAAACACTACAAGAGTTCTATTATGTAGATCAAGAGTCTGACATCTCGCTTGTTGGTGTTCTAGATAATGATGAGGAGTGCGAGAAGATTATTGCAGCTGGAAGATATCTCTTGAATAGAAGCACAAACCAAGCCGAATTCGCACTTCTTGTCCAAGACGAGTATCAAAACCGTGGAATTGGCACCTTTCTCTTGAGTCAGATGATGCGAATTGCGAAGAGCAAGGGAGTTAACGCATTTATTGCCTATGTGCATCCCAAGAATATTCCTATGATTGATTTCATACACAGAACAGGTAAGCTGATCGAGAGTAAATTGAGTATCGAAGATGACCAGTATACATTTCTGCTGAATCTATGAACTTCTTGAATCAATTATCAAAAAAGACCACTCCACAATTGATTTATTGTTAACAATTGTTTATTTTCTAGTGGTTTCAATGTATAAAGGGAAACTAATCAGGTTAAGAAGATTGGAAAATAGCGATGTGACTTCATTCTTTCCACATTGGAATAATTACCAGCTTAGACAATACCTTCCCACGCCCTTACCAAGTAGTGTGGAAGATATGTCCAAGTATATTCAGTCAGCAAACCAAATTTTCTCAGAAAGGAAAGGATTCACGTTTGGGATCGAAACCTTAGATGAAAGCAAATTAGTTGGGATTGTTAGTCTTGTCAATGTGAGTTGGATTAGTCATAATGGAGAGATTGGTGTCCTAGCTATTTTTGACGCAGATGGTTGGGGTAAGGGTTATGGCTCTGATGCATTAATAGTTCTACTTGACATGGCCTTTTCAGTTCTGAACTTGCATAGCGTCTATTTATGGGTTGCAGGATTCAATGAGCGAGCCATCAGGTTCTATGAGAAGATTGGATTTACGAGAACAGGAAGATTGCGAGAAATGGCATATCGGAATGGAAAGCGCTATGATGTTGTGACTATGGATATACTTCGTTCAGAGTTTGTTGGGAAATATGGGGTACTTCCAAAAAGCGATACTACCTAACAAAAAATAATCAATTAATCAAGGGAATAATAACAAATTTGTCTGATTAATCTCTATGTAACTGATTTCGACCAAAGCACTCAATTAATGAATATTGGTCTTTTTCCAGTTCTAGTTGGAGCTTATGCTACCTGGATTCTGTTCTCAATAGGGGCAGATATTCTATTGACGATTTTAATGGCAGGTCTTACGGTCATATCGATTGCTGCGGCCGCGTACCTCGAGAAATTCATAGGAGTAAACTACTGCAAGAAATGCGTAAACATTTCATGTATGATGAACAAGGTCTCGGATGACCTCAAAGAGGAATATCTTAGCAAGAATCCAGAGATGCTTAAAGTCTGGGAAGCTTGCGGCTACATACTTGAAAATCAATTGTTAGAAAACTAACATTGATTGTGAAAATAACAAATAGATAATCAAGTAAAAGACGATATTAGATAATTAAGCTATTTTTTCGATGTCAATCCACTCAACTTGATGGCTTTGGGAATCCATTTTCAATATGATTTCCCCAGTTGGATCTATGATGGATGATTCTCCAGAGAAAGTACAATCTCCTTCACTTCCAACCCTATTTGCTGAAGCTATGAACACACTGTTATTGATGGCAATGGTCTTCATCGCATCTCGCCAGCGGTAGTTGCTACTATTTACTGGATGAAGAATTAACTTTGACCCCTTTCGTGCAGCACTCCTGATTCTCTCAGGATAGTTCCATTCAAAACAAATTACGACGCTGAATGCAAGTTCATGGTACCTAAAGACTTGTGGCTCAATTGGTCCTTTCAAAAACCACTCCTTCTCAGGACCATAAAGGTGATGCTTTCGATATGTTCCTAGGTGAGTCCCATTTGCCATTACTGCTGCCGAATTATAAAGACCCTTCTCCGATGATTCATTGATCCCTGCTACAACAAGACCCCCCTTTTTAGACCATTTGATTAGTTCTTTCGATAAGGAACCTGAAGGTATCTTCTCAGAACTCATCATCACATCTTTATACGAATCGAAATAATAACCAGAATTCGCCATCTCAGGGAGAACTAATACATCAACATGATTATTTTTGGCGGCATCAAACAATTCCTTTGCCTTTTTTACATTGTAATCAATGTCCCCTAGTTTCAATTCCATTTGCCCAAGGCCTAATCGCAATTTGTAGACCACGTCCCTAGGTTATCAAAATCAGCGGACTCCAGCATCTCACTATAATATTGCCATACACGCAGAAACTTTAACG
>PJET01000055.1 GCA_002825515.1 Candidatus Thorarchaeota archaeon MP11T_1
GATTGTTGTTCTAGCGCTTGATAAAACAATAGAGCGGGAGAGAGGTGCTCCACCAGTATTCCCTCAAGAACAACGACGCAAGATAGTAGAATCCTTAGCAATGGTGGATGAAGCTGTCATTGGGCTTGACACCAATGATCACACGATTATTGTGGATCAGATTAAGCCAGATATAATTGCCTTAGGATACGATCAGTATACCGATGTCAGCGCTCTTGAGAACCATTTCATGGAGAAGGGCCTGGAAACAAAGATTGTGCGACTTGAGAAGCGTGATGCGGACGGTCTCTGTTCATCAACGCAGATTAGAAAGAGAATAATTGATTATTACAGAGAGAACGGAAGACCCTTGTAATATTTTAGATTATCAGTTCTCCCCGTGCTTCAGCTTCACGATTGATTATTGCTCGTCTTTCTCGACGCGCGAACTCCCAATTCCAAATCACGTATGCTACAGCTGTGAGCATTCCGATGAGTAATAAGCCTAAGATGGTCTGCCACCATTGCAATGGGAAGTGTGCGAAGAAATCAGGTAAAGGACCTTCAATAAAGTACGGCCAGTTACAAAGAATACCGAGTATGTAGAGGAAGCCCACAACAGTAATCTGTTTTACATATCCAATTGCATGTTCATCCTTGTCAAAGAGAACCACAATGATTCCAAGCCAATACAGGTACCAAGGCATGACCCAACGGAACACAAAGAGTATCCCAGGAAGTAGGTATAGATAGAAAGGCTTCAGCTCGAGTAATTTCATCCGGATAGACTTCCCCGCGAAATCAGACTTGGCGGGGAGATAAAGAGGGATAGTGTAGAGCATGAAGAACGCATAGATGACAAGTGGAATCAATGCTGGAAGCCAGACATGGTATGATACTGGAACGGTAGAAAAATCGGGCGTAGCATATGCTAAGCCTGGAAACAGGGGATTGATTATGTACGCACTGTAGGTTGATGTATTGAGGAAATGAGATAGTAGTGAGTCAAAACTGGCTCCAAAGAGCAATGGAATCACAGACATCGTCATTGACAAGAGGAACCAGACAGATGAGAGGGGGTTTCCTAGGAAAAATATTGGAAACGCTACTGCAGGGTAGATCTTTGTTTGTACCCCAAGACCTAGAGTGAACATGGCTTTTCCATGCTGTTTTTCTTTCCAAAGCACAAACGACATTAGAAGTAGGCAATCTACGATGGATTCGAGCTTCCCGGCTCCAGCTGCCATACTAAGGCCATAGATGAAATAGCCTCCAAAAAACATTCTTGCCCAAAATTTGGTCTTTATCTTATCGCGAAGCAGAATCGCTAACAGAACCAGGTTTAGATTGAATACAAGTACAAGAATGAAATTCAACCATAATTGTTGTAATTCTCCAGCTCCTGGAAATAACCACGTGGCTATCGCAAAGAAGAACAACCCGAAGACAGGATATTCATAGCTCACATCAGCAAGGTAACTAGGCAGTATATGTTCTCCATCATCAAAATTCCATTCTGGATGTAATTCATCAATTAGTTCAACCAGGGTTGTGTCATTCAATTGATAGACACCAAAACCATAGATCCAGAATGCTTCACCGTACATCTCATTTCGGTTTCTGTCTCGCTGGATGACAAGAGCATCTGCAATTGGAATGGCAATTAATGAAATCACCAGACTAAGCACTAGATACTTGCGGTATTCATAGATGCTTAGACTAATTGCAGAAAGCAATACCCGGTCCACCGTGTCATGTGGCGGAAACGCAGTAAATAACCTTTGCTGGATGATGCATGGCAATGGTAATATAGTCAATACGAGTGGTCGACATCCAACTCACCAATATCTCTTAGAAAGAGGAGGAACTGACCCTGGAAGAGTTCATGAAAAACAGCAGATCGTATGCGATTGCAGCCTGGATTCTGATTCCAATTGCAACATTAGTCTTTGAATGGATTTGGACCGTGTTATTTGGTTCAAGCCAGTACATACTGAAGAATCTTCTCTTATTCATCCTCTTACTGGTAATAATCAATATCTCATTCAAGATAGTTGTCCCGCGATACAAGAGGGTAAGAATGCTGGGTGTTGGGCTGGTTTGGCTCATTCTTTTTGTCATCTTCGATGTTGCATATCACAACTATCTACTATCCATTCAGATAGATGCGCTCTTAATGGACTACAACTTGTTCACAGGTGGACTCAGGGGACTCATACTGTTAACAATGTTATTTGGACCGTTCTTCATGGTGAGGACTCACATTGGAGATCCTGATCCCATCAGCATGCCAATTGGTAAAATGGTAACAATTGGTCTTTTGCCTTCGAGTCTGAAGATTGCATACTATAGAAGAAAGGGAGCTGAGATAGGTGAAGGTGTATCAATTGGACCTCTGTCAATACTTGATTGCAAGAAGATAGTGATTGGTGACTTTGCAGAGATTGGAATGGCCTGCATGATCAAAGCCAATGAGTTTGTCATGGGTCGATATTCTAGTCTTGGAATGCTTGTGATAATTGACACCCACAAGGTGGTCATTGGCGAGGAAGTTACGATTCAAGAGCAGGTGTTCATTGGAGGACTGAAGACAGACAAATCTGAGATTGAGATTGGTGACCTGTCGATGATTTTCACTCGGAGTTTCATTAATCCAACTCATCCTATTAAGATTGGAAAAAGGGTTGGGATAGGAGGCTCAAACTTTCTATTCACGCATGGAACATGGCAACCCATACTGGAGGGTTTTCCTGTGGCGTTTGGTCCAATCACAATCGAGGATGGGGTATGGTTTCCCTGGCGTGTCTTTGTGCTCCCCAATGTCCACATAGGAAAGGAGGCTACAATAGGAGCGGGGTCTGTGATTAACCGTGACATTCCAGCCCGGAGTCTTGCAGCTGGAATTCCAGCAAAAGTCCTCCGAACGGATAAAGAGTACATCAAGAGATACTCTGATGCTGAGAAGCGAGAAATTCTCAAAACCATGCTGAGCGACTTTGTTGGATATCTTCGAATTGTGGATTGGAAGGTAGATGATCCTGAGCTTCAAGAGGACTATGCCAGTGCTACGTTTCGTACACCTAGAGGTCCTTCGTCAAGGGAGGACAACCAAGTCATATTCCTATTCGAGAACAAGGAGAGCGTTTGGAAAGAGGTCAATGAAAGAGCCTTTGTGATAACCCTCTTCGCTCTGGAAAAGCAAAAAGCATCGGAGTTAGAGCAGGTTGGTTCTTGTTGGTTTGATTTGGAGAATAGTACTTGGGGTGGAAACCGAACGAAAGTCAGTTTGGTTGTATTCAGGTGGCTTTCTCGATATGGACATTGGATGAAGTATAGCTCCTAATATGGTGACACACCTTGAAGATTTCAAAGAGCGATTTCTATAGGAATGAGATGGATATCAAATACGACCCACCTGCAGCAATGCAGTTTGGCGTCAATCTGAAAATGAATGAGTACATTCCCTATCAGATTCGTAACTCCTTCGTTTCAATGCTCTCTCTGTTAAGACCAAAACCAACCTCAGACTCTAAGAGACGAGAATTTCCAATAGACGACTTAGCTGATAGGTTGGATCCTACTACTGATGAGAAGAGGGAGTTCTGGCAGAAGGATTTTGGAGTCATCATGACTCATGATGTGGATACTCGTGTTGGATACGAGTATGGATTGTCCAAATTTGCCGACATGGAAAGAGCAGATGACATGGTATCTACTTTCAACATCGTCGCGGAATCTCCTGAATATGATATTTCAGATGATCTCATCAAATCGCTAGTGAAGGATGGTTTCGATTTTGCAATGCATGGACTTCATCATGATGGAAAGTTCGCATTCCTTACACCTTCTGAACAGAAAGAACGGATTGAAAGATCCGCAGCTCGTGGAAAAGAACTGGGACTTCCTTCACTTGGATATCGTGCACCTCTTCTTCACCGAACAAAACTGATGATTCGTCATCTCACTGAAGCAGGATTTGATTGGGATTCTTCATTCCCAGACACTGATGACTCCACGATAGGATATGCATCAACAGGGAGCCGGACTATCTTTCCATTCTATCCGCTATACCGAGTAGAGAAGGATTGGAAATGGAGTCCGGTTTTAGAGATTCCAGTATCAATGCCTCAAGACTGGACCCTACTCTATTACTACAAACTTTCTGCAGAGAGCATGCTTCGCATGTGGAAAAAGAAGATGGAGTACATCAAATCAAAGGGAGGTCTTGCAGTATTCATCCTCCACCCAGACCCCGAGGATTTTGGAAATCCCAAGTATCATGAATCATTCAGGACACTACTCAGAATCATCAAAGAGGCAGATCCAGAAATCTTGACCTGTAGTGATCTTGCGATGCGTTGGAAGAAGAAATTTCCTCCGCCTAAGTAAGATATGTAGGGCAAGGCCAATTGTCACACTGCAGACAATTAGTACATTTTGTTTCATCGACGGAAATCTTTCCTTCGTCGAGATTCAATGCACTTTGTTCACATTGGGGAACACAGGATCCACATGCCTGACAGAATATAGCTCTTTTTAGAGCACGTTCCATCTGGTCTGTGAGCTTTTCAACAGATTTTTCGTCTGCTCCTCGAATAACTACTGATCCTGAACTGAATAATGCGATACTATTCTTACCAGCTGAAGTTCGCAGAGCCCCAAGTTCTTCGGATAATCGGGTATTACCGAAGATAGGGAATATCTTCGATACTCTATTCAGGTCAATCCCCGAAGAGAATGCACCTTCTAGACTGAAACCGGATTTCACGCATGGTGCAATTCCCTTTGTGACAGACAGATTTACACTCTGTCCGGGACTAAATCTGTCTGGTTGGATTTCTAGACCGAGTCTGTTTACAAGTTTCATCTGACCTTGTGGTAGGTTTTTCCATCTCCAGAAACCCATATCGACCCATTCATCAGGAAATCCGTACTTCTCAGCCCACTCCTTCATCTTTGACTCCCATTGCATATGGAGTTCTGGATGAGTTTCTCTTAGACCCTCGAGTTCAGCCAGAGGAGATGAAGGGCATAGATAGCAGCCCATTCTATGGTATCCTCGATTGTATAGGGGGTTAAAGTCTTCTTTCTTCAGGAAGATGTAGAGCCAAACCTCTAAAGCGTTCCAGTTTTGTATTGGGCTGGCAGATGTCTGACCCGGAACCCATGGATTCTCTGTGACTCTAGGTTCTATCGATCGTTGGAATGACTCCAGCTTCCTCTGTCCCATGAAGCTCAGATTCTCTCCACCCATCTCATCAGCAATTGAGGTGGCTGCAGGACCAAGCTTGAGAACCTTGCAGCACCATCTGAAGTCCCGTGCAGGGGGACCAAAAGTATCAATAGACTCCCAGAACCTCTCACCAGCTCTCTGGCCAATTATCTTGACCTTGCGAGATCGTGCGAAATTCTCGATATGGTCGATGGTTTCAGGTAATTCGATTCCTGTATCCATGAAGAAGATAGGTGGACTCTCGCCTAATGTTTTCTCGACAACCAAGTATGCAGCCAAAGAGTCCTTCCCTCCACTGAATGCAACAACCACAGGAAGATTATCGTGTTTTGAGATAGTCCTCTGGATGAATGAAACAGCTTCTGTTTCAATATTCTCTAGATCAGTAAGATTGGCTTGAACTGCATCTTCCCAGGTAGCTTTCTTGTCTTTTTCTGAGGGGCTTGTGGGTTCAGCAACTGCACGAATCTTAACTGCAAAACCCTTCGGTTTATTCGCCATCTCAGCCCCTGTCATCCTAGAAATGCCAGCAGCAACCACTTTTCCGTTGGAATCAACAACCCAGACCTCATCGTCCACTCTGATGTCAGAATCACAGCCCTGAACACCGGGAACCATGAGGTTAGCGCCTTCTTTCAGATATTTCAACACACCATCGTGCAGGGATACCCACTTCTGTCTGCTGACAGCTCCAATTCTTCGTGCGCCCTCAAGAGAGAGAATGAAAGTATAGCCACGTTTGGGAATATCAAATCTAAGACGGCCAATTATGTAACCATCCACAATTATCTCATACATTGCGTCAAGTGAAGACACCTTGTTCATCACGATAACTTTGTCTGATGGGAGAAGGATTTTGCCTACACCTTTACCAAATTGAATGTCAAGTGCATTGATAGCTCTCTCCAAATGTCCCTCCATTGCAGGAAAAGGATCACCTGGTGGAGATAGTTCCACTTTTCTTGGTGTACTTCCACAGACACCACATTCTGTTTCAGCTATCCTTGGGACATTACAAGAATCACACCAGAAAAAACGTATCTTTGTCAGATACGGAGCATGGCCTCTTCGAAATTTCCCACGTCTGCGTTTTCCTCTGGCCAGCTGAGTACATCTCCGGAAGTTCTAATGCAAACAATCAGACAAACTATTTCAAGAAACCGGAATGTCCAACTTCTTCAGCGTGTCATTGGTGGGTCGACCTTCCTTATCCCAACCACGGAGCTTGTAATATTCGCTCAACATCTCATCAAGGTGCACAATACGGTTCCTTGAATTGCCCTCAGGGAGTGGCTTGAAGAACCGAGGTGGGAGTGTATCATCTTTAGAAGTGAATCCTTCGCGAAGATTGAATAGTCGTTCAAGATTGTAGATTCTCGCACCCAATTGTAGTAAATCACGACCAGTGAGTTCAATTCCTGTTCCGGCAGAAATCATCTCTGCATAGACATCAACAGGCCAAGCGAAGTTAGTGAACCGACAAACAACCATACAGTCCATTGCAGCAGACAGATCCTGATAGAGTATCACTAGGTCGGCCTTTCCATCGGGTCTATCTCTGTCAACAAGTACAGGAGAACCAAGCACCTCCGGACCAATCAGATAAGACCGTAAATGGCAACCTCCTCGATTTGAGGTGGCATAACCAAGAGCGTGTCCTTGGGCACCCCGTGGATCATAAGCAGGGAGTTCCAGTCCTTTCACCTGCATTGCTAGCTCTGGGGCTCCATAGCGCTCAGCTAGTCGCTTTGACCCTTCACTCATCTCAGCTCCGAGTCCTCGCATGTGGGCTATGTCTTCTATGAGATCTAGAACACCAGTAGTATCACCAAACTTCAGGGGTGCGTCAAGTTTTCTTTTTTCTACTAGCTCCATTGCAGCACCTATGGTAGATCCTACTGAAATCGTATCTAATCCAAGATGATTACATCTGTCATTGGCGATAGCAATCCACTCAAGGTCGTTTATTCCACACTGGGGACCAAGAGCCCAGAGTGATTCATATTCCGGACCTCCGACTTTCTTTCCATCAATCTGACTAAGACGACCACATCCGATAGGACATCCATGGCAGTTGTATGTACCAGCAGAGAACCGTTCAAGGAGTTTCTCGCCGGAAACACCCTCAGCGTCGTTGAAGGTGCCCTCCTGAAAGTTGTTTGTGGGCAGCATTCCTAGTTCATTAGCCACACTTACGAGAACGGGGGTACCATAGACAGGTAGTGATTTGTCAGTGACGGCATTCTTCTTGATTAACCTACGAGACCATTCTACTGTCTTATTGAGACGTTCAGGATCATGGACCCCAACATCTCTGGTTCCCTTGGCTACAATTGCCTTGAGGTTCTTTGAACCCATTACAGCTCCAACACCTCCACGTCCAGCTGCTCTATGTTTGTCTGTCATTATTGCGGCCATCAGTCCGAGATTCTCACCCGCTGGACCAATACATGCGGCCTGAGCCTTTGAATCGGTTTCCTCCAATAGTGCATCAGTTGCATCATAAACATCCTTGCCCCAGATCATTGATGCATCTCTGATTTCTACGTCATCATTGTTAATCCAGAGATACACAGGAGAGTCTGACTTTCCATGGAAAACCACAGCAGCGAATCCAGCACGTCTCAGCTGAGCTCCAAAATAACCGCCTGCATGAGAGTCAAATATCGTACCTGTTGTGGGAGACTTTGTGACCACAACGAATCTTCCCCCAGTTGGGATTTTTGTAGCCGTTGATGGACCTACAGCAAACACAAGCAGATTGTCAGGGGAGAGCGCATCCGTCCCTGGCGCGAGGTTATCGTAAAGGAGTTTGACTCCAAGACCCCGGCCTCCGAGATATTGCGTGAAGAGATCAGGAGGAAGAGATTCTCTACGAATACTCTTGTCGCTCAAGTTGACGTGTAGTATTGGGGCATCCGCATAGAGTGAAGATTTTGACAACTTTTGTACCTCCTAATCATTGAAGACATTGTGTTCCTTATCGGGACATGTTAGACACCGCTCTTTGTACCACTTGTAGACCTCTTTCGGCTGTTTTGCCATGTTTGCCATACGGCTTGGACAGGTCCAACAAGGCCTATCAGGTGCCATCCACGAGTCGCTATATTGAGCCCATCGAAAGTCCTCTACTATGGCAACACCTGCACTAGTCCCAAGACGGTCGGCTCCAGCATCTATAACTCGAATCGCGTCTTTGAATGATCGAATACCACCAGCTGCCTTAACCCCCATTTTAGGTCCGACTGTTTCACGCATAAGTCTGACATCATGGGGAGTAGCTCCCATAGGGCCAAAACCAGTGGATGTTTTGACAAAATCAGCTCCTGCATCCTTACAGATCAGACATGCCTTACGTTTCTGATCATCTGTCAAGAATCCGGTTTCTAGAATTACTTTGACATGAGCATCTCCAGAGGCTGCAACAACTGCTTCGATGTCTTTCTGAACAAGTTCATAGTTCTCATCTCTAAGGGCACCTACATTCATCACCATGTCTATCTCATGTGCACCCTTTCTCACAGTTTCTTCTGTTTCACATACTTTTACACTTGAGAGTGAAGCACCTAGTGGAAAACCAACAACTACACACACATGAACATCTGTGTCTTTCAGTAACTCAACCGCATATTCAACATGAGTTGAATTAATACAGATTGCTACAAAATCGTACGTGATAGCCTCATCACAGAGTTGTTTGATCTTCGTTTTGGTAGTTTCAGGTTTGAGAACTGTATGATCTATCATTTTAGCAAGTTTTTCCACTGTAAGATCCATGGAGATGCCTCCGGATAGAGGAATGCAGCTCCCACCACAATAAACCCTTCGAAATCTTCAGTTGATTTGATTAACGAGCACCTAGATACGATTTGATGTCATCCAAGACCTCTTTTTGAAGTCTAATTACATCGTGGACTTCAATTTCTTCAGCATCTTTCACTACGGAATTCAGTTGTACAACAGTTCCGACTGCATCAACCTTTGAGAAATCTACAGGAAACTCCACTTCAGCGCCTTTAACAATGAGTTCTGAGCGGGTTGGATGGAGCGCGATTCTTATACTTCGTACGATGCCAATCCGTCTAGCTCTGTTGTCTAGGACTTCTTTTCCTAATAGTCTCCCCGGCATACTAAGCTCGTAAAGTTCTGCTTCGATACTTGGCATTGTTTCCTTTGATGTTGTAGTCATATCTACTCGGCTCCTTTGCTCTACATCTTTTGGTTGAAGGAGGCTTTTTACAGTGAGTATTATGAGCCAAGCGATGTTTCATCAAACATTGAATACTGTTCAATGGTAGTATCAGCACTGTACGAGAAACGAAGAAGCATCTGCCTTTTCAGATAAATAGTGCGAAGAGCACGATATAGATTGAGCAAAGAACAATCTGTAAGATATTCACTAGTATGGCAGTGAGAAGAAATCTACGCCATGAAACCTCTGATTTATCAAAGCTAACCATAGATAAAACTAGCAAGGGTACAGTACCAAATGGTGTTGCTACACCACCCAGAGCGGATCCGAAACCAACTCCCCAGAACAATGGATCCCGTATACCGATTGGCCAATTCATGACTGTGGCCATATCGACAACAAGAGGGGCAAAGACTGTCGCTATAGGTGGACCACCAATAACGAAGGTTCCAGCCCATGATCCCCAAAGCAACATCAATGATGCAGGAATCAGTTGCCCACCGCTTGCTGAAAGAATTGCGTTTGAAATAACACCAAGAATTCCGACAAGTTCCAAGGCGCCTGCCAAAATGAAAAGCCCACCAATGAAAAAGATGATGTCCCACTCTATGTCACGAAGACTTGTACCTGGGTCAGAGTGACTGACCGTCATGAAAACCGTCATTCCCCCAAGGGCAACAACATATGGTTGAGGAAAGAAGACAAAAGCTACGATGAGCAGGGCAAAAAGTCCTGCGTATACCCAAAACAGTCGACGATTGGGTACCATCATCCATGGTTCCAAATCCATCACACGTTCAAATGCCTTTGAATCTTCTACAGTCAATTGATGACGAATCATTAGGAAAACAGCAACTAGTGACGCGGTAATAACGACTAATGTTAAAATCCCAAATTGTAGGATGTAATAATGGAATCCGAACCCTGCGTAATCAGCAATGATAATGTTGGGTGTGGTGCCAATCAATGTGAACGCACCACCAGCTCCAACAGCCAACATTTCCCCTAGAAAAAACCCATGTGGTTTAATCTCGAGCACGTGGCATGTTAGAATCACTAGATATCCCATAATCAGTATTACCACGGAATTCAATAGTACTGTCGATAAAGCAGCTGATAGTAAAAAGAAAATTACAAATAATTTCTTAGGATTCCCCCGCGTCAATCGTATGAAATATACTACAAGAAACTGAAAGACACCTGCCCCCCTCATCACCTCTGCAACAACTGTCATCCCAGAAATAACAAGAATAGGCTCTAACCGCACCATAGCCAAAATCTCTTGATCTGAAAACCCATTAGTGAGAAGGGCAATCGACGCCAGCACTGCCCCAAATAAGGCGGCTGATGTATGATGAATCACACGTGCTGCAATTAAAAGCACTGTAATAATGAAAATTATTAGAATCAGCAACCAGAGCTCCACTTTAGTTCACACACATCGAATTCTACAGCCTAGCAAACATGCTTCGGACTATTCAAATTTGTCTACTGATGTTTGTATTCGTAATGTGCTAATTTTCTGTGCAGTAGTAACGATGAGTAAAAAAAAGAGTAGGAGTCTTTTTACAGTGAGCGGTAACACTGTAAGTCAGAAACGATCTATTCTATGGAGCTCTGGTGTTGGCTAAGAACGAAACCTATGTTGATGAACTGATGATACGCAAGGATAGTGTTGAGTATAGAAAGTATCAGGTTAATCTTGCGGAAGTAGCAGCCAGAGAAAGTACGATGATAGTTCTCAGTACCGGACTGGGTAAGACTGTAATTGCAGCCCTTGTTGCAGCAAAACGACTTGCAGAGTTCCCCGACTCTAAGGTTCTTTTCCTTGCTCCCTCCAGGCCTCTAGTAGATCAACAGGCGAGATATCTAAGAAGAGTATTGGATATTGATGAGAGTCTTGTTGTATGCCTCACTGGTAATGATTCTCCAGAGCAGAGGCGAGATTTTTGGACTGAGTCTCAAGTTGTAGTTATGACACCTCAAGCTCTTCAGAATGACCTCGTTCAAAGAAGCTATGGACTGCAAGATGTGTCATTGGTAGTATTTGACGAAGCCCATCGGGGTGTTGGCAACTATGCCTACACATTCATTGCAGAACTCTATGAGAAACAAGGGAAGAATATCAGATCACTGGGTCTCACAGCATCACCAGGTCATCAGGCAGAACATATCAGGAAAGTCTGCGAGAATCTGCGTTTGTCACATGTTGAGGTGAGGGATGAGAAGAGCAAAGATGTACGTGAATATATGGTCGCGGTGGATTCTGAGTTACGATTCATCAACCTGCCTTCGGAGATCGAGGTTCTGAGAGATATCCTCTATTCAATCATCGAGATATATAGAGGACCAGTGATTAACAATGGGTTCAGTCTGCCTGTTGCTAGACGGATGACGAGAAAGGAGATATTGAGGACACAGAGTGCTGTTCGAAAAGAAATTGGGTCGTATACCAAACCCCCTGGATCGCTATATCTTGTAATCCGAAATCTCACAGCTTTACTCAGAATTGTGCATCTTCTGGAGTTTATTGGCACTCAAGGTCTCATGCCAACTCATAGATACATTCAGGGAGTCTATGAAGAGATTCGTAATAAGAAGAGCTCAAAGGGTGTCAAAGACCTCTTGTCTAGACCTGAGTTCTCAAAGTTCGAGAACCTTCTAGAAGCACTCATAGCAAAGGGTCACCGTCATCCAAAAGCAGACGCCATTTTAGAGATAGTCAGTGAACAACTGTCGGTCAACCTTGATTCGCGAATACTCATTTTCACGCGTTTTCGTGATACAGCTGTTGAGGTCAGTGAAACCCTAGAACAGCTCGATGAAGTAAGAGTGAGTCGCTTTGTCGGTCAGAGTTCGCGTGGCTCTGACAAGGGATTCAGTCAGAGAAAGCAGGTAGAGATTCTTGATGGTTTTCGGAATAACGAGTTTAATGTTTTAGTAGCCACACAGGTCGGGGAGGAAGGTTTAGACATCCCTTAATTCAACTTGGTGGTCTTCTATGACTGCGGCCCATCTGTTGTGCCATATATTCAAAGACGAGGAAGAACTGGTCGTCGATCCCCAGGACGAGTAGTCATTTTCGTTGCTAAAGGAACTCATGATGAGTTCTACCATTGGAGTGTGATAAGTAAATTGAAGAAAATGCCCTCAGCCCTCAAA
>PJET01000148.1 GCA_002825515.1 Candidatus Thorarchaeota archaeon MP11T_1
CATGGTCAGTAATAGCTATTTCCAGCGCTTTGAGAACTCTTGTTGCCTCGTCAATTGAGAGAAGAAAAGACCCCTTTACACCTCGATCGTCTCCAATCGAAATTCTAATCTTGCCATCATTGACCCAACCCTCAGGGGTCTGCTCGGGCATGCTTACTTGAATCTCGAACCAAGTCCTTCGGGTTTCTTTTGCTTCACGGTCCTCAAAGAAGTGCTTTAGCTGAAGACGTCGCTCGTATGCTTGTGGTTTTTCACTCATCTTGTTTCTACACTCCTTACTTGGGCAGACTAGGTGTTCCACCCTCACTAAACCATATAGCATGAGCCGTTTTACACACGTCTCTCGGATTCTCCGAGCTAGGTTGCTCCGAGGAACTGGTACAATAAAGCACTCAAGAAAACCCTTATCTTGAGTCTGGAGGTGATGCGATTGGAAGGACATTCTAAGATGCCAGTTATCCACAAATCACACTATCGACGTTTTGTAGCTATCATATTTGTGCTTCTTTTCTTTACACCAATTGCCATCTACAATATAGAAACAAAAGAAACAACTGATTTCCAGAGCGCATTGTTTGATGCAGGTCTCGCTGATGTATTATCAAATATGGAATCAGATAGCCAGATTTCAGTTATTGTGGAATTCCAAGATGGATTATCAACTGATGCTATGGTTGAAAAAATCCAATTAGCGGGATTAGAAAGTGTCCAAATAAGATACGCATTTCATTTGATTCCCATGGTTTCTCTCTCAATCAGAGTTGATGAAGTTCAAGATTTGGCAAGACTGTCTACTGTTCAAGAGATCCACCTCAATCAGAAGCGACAATTACTTGATAATTCAGAACCTATACAAAATTATGTCTTGGCTGAGAATGGAGAGGGATATATTCACTTTGATTCGATTCTAAGTGCAGACCAATTATGGGCAGAGGGTTACAATGGTAGTGGCATAACAATAGCAGTGTTAGATAGTGGGGTTTGGAGTGGACATCCAGACCTTCAAAGCCAGCTAATCGGTTTCAAGGATTTTGTCAATGGGAATGATGATATGAATCCAGCAAACGGAATAGTTGCATACGATGACAATGGTCATGGAACTGCTTGTGCATGGAATGCAGTTGGAAACGGAATTGCTAGCGGAGGCCTGCTTAATGGAATTGCCCCTGGAGCTAATCTATTGGCAATTAAGGTGCTTGAAGCCTCAGGAGCAGGCGATGATGATGTTATTGCTCAAGGAATTGAATTTGCAATAGAGCAAAATGTGGATGTCATAAGCCTAAGTCTGGGAGGAGAATGGGCTGACAACACATTCCTCGTTGAACCTTCTTTGGGTGAGATTGAAAATGCAATTGAAGCAGGAATATCGGTGGTCGTAGCCGCTGGCAATTCAGGACCCGCAGCATTTACCATCAATTCTCCAGGCATTGCAGAAAAGGCAGTCACAGTAGGTTCATCATTTGGTGATAGCGGAATTGTGGCATTCAGTAGTGTCGGTCCAGTGTTAAGGACTGTTTCAAATCCAAAAGGGTATACTGCAAAACCAGATGTTGTTGCACCAGGAAACTTGATAGTTTCAGGGAGAGGCAACGTAGTCAATGAGTTAGAATATCCCAGATATAATAGTAGTCAGTTTGGAACAAACTATACCCGTTGGTCTGGAACATCAGCCTCAACTCCGATGGTAGCAGGATTAATTGCACTTCTTTTACAGAAGCATTTAGCATTAACACCAATCGAAGCGAAAGCAGCTCTGATGGCTACAGCTACAGATCTTGGAGCAGACCCAATGAGTCAGGGATGGGGTTTGGTGAATGTAACACGCGCATCTCAACTTCTTACTAATTCATCAAGAGATATTACATTGATGGCGCCTCGGAGTGTTCCTACCCTTCCATGGAGTAAGCAAGTCCTCATTGTTGGTGATAATCGTCCTCCTCAAAATGTAACAATAATCTCAACCCAGACAGTCGGATTAGTAGACGTGACAATTTCAGGTAATGCAAGTCAATATATGAGCACAAATGTGGACCAGATGGTCGTTTCAATGGGGTATTCATACTTAGGAATTGAACTTGAAGTGCCCGAAGAAATTCCACTTTCATCTGCCGGTCTGTATACTGGTCACCTCAATCTTAGTCAAGGAAATGATGTTATAGCATCAATTGATATCAAATTCTCAATAACGATATTTGGTGGTAGGATGATGGTAGATATGGAGCATCACTCAACTGGTATAGGTGGAGATATCGATGAACCATCTTATTATGGCTACTTCACGGAATATTTGAGAGAACAAGGAATGGTAGTATCCGAGTTCGGTAATTCTGAAGATATCATACGGACTTACATCGATTTGAGTACCATTTCAAGTGCTGATGTGTTCACAATCATGGACACTGAAACCTCCTATAGTGAGGGTGAAGTATCAGCATTGCATTCATTTGTTGAAAATGGTGGAACTCTTCTTGTGTTCTCAGAATCTTTCAGTCCAGACACAGGTGCAGCAACATTTGCTTTTGATGACTATAATGCAATTCTCCAACCATTTGGTATACAATGCGAGGAACGCTCAATTGGATTTGGCCTGCCTGGACTCGGATTAGTCTACGGAGCCAATTACAGTGGCTATGTGGAGAATGACCCCCTTATGGAAGGGGTAAACAATATCTATGTCCTTCAGGGGAGCACACTTCATGTCGACCCAGATGTATCGAATGCGAGAGGATTGTTATGGGAAGATGCTGCAAAAACACATGCCATTGTAGCAACTGCAGAGTATGGTCATGGTCAGGTTTTTGTCATCTCCGACGGTTCAACTTTGTATGATGACATCCTGTATAATGCAATTAATGCAGGTGCGGACAATCTCAGACTCCTGAGAAACTTGGCTACTGCAATCCAGCCAGATGCCCCGCGGATCTTCGATGTTAAACTAAGTCTTGGTGAATTTGGTGAAGCAGCAAACGTGACAGCATATGTTTTCGATGAGGATCTAGAAGATGTCACAATAAGTGTGATTGGTCCACGTGGTGTGAATCTCACAGGTACCGTCACTGAGGATTTCGGGTATAAATTTTGGACTTCGTTCATCTTCAATAGCGGGGGATTCTTTTCAATCCAAGTTAGAGCAACAGATACTCAGGGAAATATAAGACTCTTTCAGAAGACAATCTTAGTTCCGGTTGATGCTGCAGATGATATCCTAATTTTGGGAGTTATTTATGCACTTCTCGGAGTTGTTGGAGTTGGACTTGGATATGTCGTTCTGACAAGGGTCCGAGGTCGACCGAAACCTCGGCCAAGACCAATTGAACCTCAACAGGACGAGGATGAATGGGAGCTGCCGCCACCAACTATTGAATAGGTCCGAATGTAGACTCCAGATATTCACGGAAACGCTCATGACGAGGCTTGAGAAGGGGCTTTTCATTGAGAATTGATCCAGACTCGACCCTCTCAAGAATCTCGTATCCAAAACGTGCGCCCATTCTTGAGGATATCACCTGACCTCCAATAAGACGACCATCATTTGATGTGATCAAAGCCACCTTAGCGAATTCAGCAGGATCTTCAAAATATTGTACTTCTGTCTTAATCCCCATTGCATTTGCTGTTGTTGTTGAGTGTCCAACTACCACAATATCCGTTTCGAATATTCGATCATACTGTATTCGCAGGTTGGTATCATCATATAGTTTAGTACCACCTGCCGAGATTACTCCAGCCTGACGACCGGCTCGCGCTGCGATGCTACCGATTGGCAGAAGCATAGGTTTCCCAGTCAGCGCATCCTTCATCTCAACACAATCACCGACTGCATAAATATCATCAACAGAGGTCTTCATCGTTTCATCAACCACAATACCACCCAACTGACCAATTTTAATACCAAGTTTTTCTGCCAACTCGGTATTTGGTCTCACTCCTGTCATAAACAAAATAGCATCTGCTGAGATTGTGTTGTCTCCAAGAATGACTCCTTCTACACGTTTGTCTCCAATAACTGAGGAGGGGGATTTTCCATAGTAAACATTCAATCGTTTTGGTAGTCTTGATTGAAGTTCTAGACTCATTGGCTCTTCCAATTGTTTTCGCATGAGTCGTGATCGAATTATTAGATGAACATCTTTTCCTAGTAAAAGAAGCCTTTCAGCAGTTTCGAGACCACTGAAGCCAGCACCAACAACAACGATTGATTTCATACCAGCTAATTGTTTTCCAATCTCACTTGTGTCTGCCATTGTCTGAATTGTAAAGACACCAGGTAGATTTGTTCCAGGTATGTTTGGTACTGCAGGAACCCCTCCAGTTGCTAAGATTAGCTTGTCATATGTCAGGGTCGCATCACCTGTGGGTCTAGTGATTTGAATCTCCTTGGTCTTTAAATTCCCACTTTTTACCCGCGACCCAGAGAGTATATCTATACGCTTCTTTGAAAGTGCATCGATTGACCAATCATCGATTCTTAGGCTATTTGTATCAGGAAATTCAAGAGCCATAGATGCCCCTGGTTTTTTATGTGACTCTAATGTTTCCTCAGTAATGATTTTGATTTCTGCCTTGGAATTGAACATTCGAGCTGTAATTGCTGCAGCCGCCCCTCCAGGACCATATCCGATAATAATGATTTTCAATCTATGTCACCTCTTCTGCGCCGCATAATCACCACTATGACACAACCCGTGATAAGGACTATGGCTCCTATTGCGAATACAGTATAGTCTTGCACTACATCAAGTGTAGCGAAGTTCCATTCTGTTCCAGGTACAGCCTGCCCAATAGCGACAGCATATACTTCATGAGAACCAAGCTGGAAATACGATGGAGCTATTTCATAATCGTAAATACCAGTATTGCTTGAGAGTGTGAAATTAAGCCATGCCCCAGTTTGAGATTGGAAAGCAACATAGACGTTCGAAGCAAGAGTATATCCTTCTAAAACTAACTCACCTGAGATTAGTTCTCTTAAAAGAAATCCAACTCTTACGACAGGACTGTCCAATGTTGCGCTTGAAAATGAAAGTTGTGGTCCAATCTGTGTAGATAGTAGGATCAGCGGAAGAAAGAGAGTTGAACTCTCAGAAGTAATATTCAATGATAAACTGTTGATGTGAGGTGAGCTAATCAAATCTTCAGGAATAGAGATTGTAAAATCACTCTCTCCAAATCGTGATGATGTATTCAAAATATCAAGAGGTCCGTTGACAATACTCCAAGATACCACTTGCATACTTTTTGGTGTATCGCGATCGCTTATTGATATGTGAACTAACATTGATCCGTCATTGAACTCCAACCCTAGATTCTTCATTGCAGGAAGTAATGTATCTGTTAGAGTTCCAGGACCAGCTTGATCGATATTCGCAATTGTAGCGTTATGAGTAAATAACGAGATGACACCTCGTGTACCCAGTATGATTCCATTGATTCTAAGAATAACAGTAGTCGCATCAGTTCTCCATTCTGCGGACAATGATGATGGGATATAGAAACTTCCGTTCCAATCAAATACAGTCGCTGAACCAGCAGTTACATTAACTACGATATCAGCACCATTTTGTCCAGTACTTCCATTAGAATCTGTATCCCATTCCAATGTCAGAATATCTGTTCCTTGAAAATTAGGAACATCTCTCATTTTGACTGCGAGAGATAAAGTGTCATTGTCTAGAAATGATTTGATAGATGTGATATCATGACCGCCAGAAATAGATGAATCGATTGAATCCAAGATTAACTCGTCCAAACCATACCAATCTGAGGTTGTTGCTCCATCAATTCCTGGAGTATCTAGGACCTGAACAACAGACCATAACGCATCAGCAAGACCATGACCCCAGGCTGTCGAAGCGGTTTCAAAATGTGAAGTTTTTCCCCCAGCGCCATTAACCAATACAGAGTAATCAAGCCATGCAGAGTCTTGACCTGATGCTTGATGTATGAGGGCTAAAACTCCAGCAATGTGAGGTGATGCCATGCTGGTCCCAGCCTTAGAAGTCCACAAGCTAGTAGGAACAATGTTCGCCGCAACAATACTTTCACCAGGAGCTGCTACAGTTGGTTTTGGAGATCCATCTATTCTAGGACCCTTACTTGATTCGCTCATGATTCCTGAGCTAATTTCACTATATGCAGCTACCGCCACCGCAAAATCAGCTGTTGCAGGAGAACTAATACTTCTGCCTGAATCGAGAGCAGTCTGGAAAGTTAGGTGCGTGGTTTCCCAGCGTCCATCCCAAGCAAAACCATCTATCCAGATGAGCTCACCCGATTCATTTGTGACTGTGATATTCCACACACCATTCGCCCACATATGGTCATCTGCGGAAACTTGAATTATCACATTGTTCAGTCCACGTATACTGACATCTGCAAAGATATAGGCTACAAGATTTTCGTCATCGTGTTCCCAAGATTGCTGCGAGATTGATGAGAAAGCCCCTAGGTCAATAGGGTTTCCTGACGGTGGAGTAAGTATCACATGCTCATCGCTATCTGATGAGTGCCATAACAAGCTCAAAAAAGGAGCTCTGGACACTATCACATTATCAACCTCCAGCAAAGCAGTACCTGAAGACCCTGGAGTAACTGAGAATCGAGCATGTTTGTTCTTGTTACCAAGATTTCCTGCAGCTGCGGTTGTTAAAACGCCATGTCTAAGAAATGCTTCAGAAACCGCAAGGTCTTCGACATCACTTCCATCTAAGAATCCAAGATAGGAAGAAAATGACATATTGATGATATCTGCATTATTCTCAATTGCAAACGAGATTCCATCCAAAATATCAGCAGATTGGAGCTCACTTTTAATGATGATTAAATCTGCGCCGGGAGCAACCCCGACAAAGGACGTCATTCCAACTTGGCCGCCTGCAATAGTGGAAGCCACATGTGTTCCATGACCAATATTATCACCAACCGATACTGCTAAAGTAAGATTAACTCCCCTTACATACACATTCGCATTCTCTTGGTCGTACAGAATTGCTACCTTTGGAACATCTAGAAGAACTACCTCTTCTACACCCAATGTGATGAAATTATCTTCATTTTCATCAATACCACCAATCCAACGATCTCCCGATGCATAACTAAAACCAGGTTGACCATCGACATTGATATACATGTAGTCAGTTGCATAGGCGAAATCTGGTCCGACTGGAAAAGCAGAAACTGCACGAATTGGTCCTTCTCCAGAATCTTCGACCATGTCACCATCGAGATCAACAAAGTAGTGCGACCCACTATCGACTGTCTGAAATATCCCAGGAGATGCACGCCAGAAACTTGGATGAGTCCAAAATGCACCCGTATCTAGGACTGCAACAGTTACTCCTGAGCCATTCACAGCCCCTCCATCTTTATGCAGGTTGGTCCAAACCTCATTTGCTCTTATTTCAGGTACTGAGGATGAAATTGAAGGAACATATTGTTTGTTGCCGGATGTGGCTCGTATCAGACCAAGTTTGGACAAGGCTTCCAAAGAGTCAATATCACCGACTCTTGCAGAGTAGATTCGTCCAACATTGACAATCGAACCTCCTCTTCTTACAAAGTTGATGCCCAGACTTTCAGCCTGTAATATCTCTGTATCTGACAATTGGTCCACGAATTCAAGAAGTGCACTAGCACCAGAAGAAGAGAGTTGAACATCCATCCTAAGGCGTGATTCAATCAGCGGTCCTGGATTAGTGATTGAGAAGTTCAATTCCATATGTGTAGACATTGATGAAGGTGCTAGGATTAGGGGCAGGAGCAAGATTGTAAGAATGAAGAGTCTACGGTACATAATTGTCCCTCTGTGGTGGTTATTATGATGTTCTCGAAGTGTGACTGATATGCTTTTGTATTAGATTAGCTTTTAGGAGTAGAAAGCCTCTCTAATAGTGAATTATCAGTCTTTTGCAATAATATCAATGTCCTTGAAAATGATTTCAGGACCAATCCAATTTTGAAGATAATGAGGCACTTTAGCGATTTCAATCACATTTTGTAGCATATCAAATCCGTTCCCGGAAACCATTAATCCGTTAATCGCACCAACCAGTTTACCATTTTTGATTAGGAATGCAGGATTTCCGACAACACTAAAATCACCGGATTCCGGATTCGCGCTATGAGCACCTTGTACGTTTTGAATGTAATAACCATGCTTTATCTCTGATATGATATCCTCAATCTCACGTTTTCCGGGTCCTACTATCAGGTTAGTAGGAGCAATCGAAACTAATCCCTGTTTTAGATTGCGTTTGGCATTACCTGTACTCTTCACGCCCATCCTATTTGCCCAATAAGTGTCCCAAAGAAATGACCGAAGTATCCCTTTCTCAATGATCTGAGTTGTTTTTCGAGGTGCACCTTCATCATCAGCAATCGAGGTATTGGCACCACCTGGATAGAGACCGTCATCACTCAGTGTAAAGTGGTCTGATGCTATCATATCTCCTATCTTATCACCTATCTTAGATTTTCCTCGAGCAACATTATCACCTCTAATGCTCTTGATTAGAGTATTATCCAGCAGTGTAGCATATGCTTGTGGATGAAAAACAACAGTATGTTTGCCTGTTTTACCATCAACAACTTTCTTGCATAGACGAATTTGTTGGCCAAGTTGCTCTACAATATTATCTAGGTTTAGATTCAGACCTCTCTTAATGTCATAGGCGAATACCATTGGAGTCATGCCACTTTCGGTTTGCGCTGACGCTATACCAACCATAACAGTTACTGTTCCTTTCTCTGAGTGAGCAACCCCGTTACTATTTGCATACGCCTCGAACATATAACTAATAGCTGTTGTTCCACCTATCAGCACAAGACCTGGTTCAGCCCCGGAGGTTTTCGCAATCAATTCGCCTGTGGATTTTACAATTGCATCTGGTTTTGTTTTGGCGACCTCATCAATCCAAAGACCATTCAGAGTCGCATATTCTTCAGGAGTAGCCAAAGATACCCAATCAGGGTCTTCAGTTGTTGCATTTGCTGCGCTGATGGCGAAATTTACAGCTTCTTTGGCGGCTTTCTTTGTTGCGATATTTGTAAAAGCGCCTCCAATTTTCTTCCCTTTCAGAACACGAATTGCAATTTGAGCTCCAGTATGTTGGTTGACACTACTAATTTGAGCGAGTTCAATGGCAGATTCTAACTCTGTATTGAGTTTGGCTTGCGCTTCCGCTTCATCAGCACCAGATTCCAGCGCACGAGATACAATGTATCTGCAAAGTTCAAGTAGTTCCTTATCGCTATCCAATATCTCCGCCCCCTATGATTTTCCTCCAAAAGTGATTCCGCCCTTCGAGAATCGCATATTTGGGCCTCCACTGGAAACATATGCCCATTGCCCAAGTTTTCCACAACGCCCAGCATTATAGCCAGGAGCAACTTTTGATATTGCATCTATTCTGAAGAGTGCATCAGTTCCAATGCCTGAGATCGATAGGTCTGCAACTGGTTGCCCAATCTCGCCATTGACGATCTCAAACGCTTCTTGAATTCCCACCTGAAAACTAGCATTCAATTGAGCTGAGCCGCCTCTGAAGTCGACGCAGAAATACCCAAAATCTATTCCCTCGAACATTTCTTCCTCCTGATAATCACCAGGTTCTATGAAGGTACTTCGCATCCTGATTTGAGGGGGAAAAAGGTAACTTTCAGCACGAGCATTGCCAGTAAGCCTTTGTCCAAATTTGGTAGAATATTCTCGGTTTACTAGAAGCTCCGTTAGTATGGAGTCCTTTATAATTTCAACACGACTTGTTGGTACTCCTTCATCATCATATTTTGCGACTCCTACTTGGTCTGAATTCCTGCCATCATCTACCATGTTTACACCTTCAGACGCAACGACAGAACCTCTCTTGGCATGGAATGGTGTGTTCACATTGAGGTCAGCCTCAGCCAGGTGTCCTAAGACTTCATGTGTAAAAGTTCCAACAACTCGGGGGCCAAATATACATGGGAATGAACCACCCTTTGGAGTCACTCCCTCAAGCTGCATTTTGACTCGTTTTGCTACAGACTCTCCCATATAGTCCGGAGTGGCGTAAGTTTCCATGAACTCCCAACCCTGTTGTGTTGAAGCTTCTTGATGTCTCGCTGCACTCAAGCGAATTCCATCTTTTCCTGTCGCCCATGGAAAAGACCAAATGAGCAGGATAGGAGATTGGATTTTCGAACCATCAGAAGTAATAAGATACTTTTCTCCTGAAATGGTTTCAACTTTGATTGTGGCAGCAGTAAGTCTGTTATCGTATTCGAAGATTGATTTGGTCATGTCTTTCATGTATTCGATTTTTTCCTCAATTGGTACTTGTTTCGGATCCTTCACAACCCTGAGTGGTATTTTATCCTCATAGGATTTCATCTCAGCTAGCTGAATTTTTTCACGTCTTGTTTTTGCAGCCGCCTTTGCAAGAGCTGTAGCATCACTAACGGCTTTTTCCAGTTGATCCAGATTCCCAGTTGAAACAAAGCCCCAGGCCCCGTCAGCTAAAACTCTAATTGCGACTCCTTGTTCAATTCTTTGTGTTAACGCAGTCACCTTGTAGTCATCCATCTGAATGAATTCAAGGAAACTCCTCTCTCCTCGGACTTCTATGTAGGTCGCACCTAAATCCCGACCAGATTCGATTGCATTCTCTAAGAGTTCAAACATTATTCGGGCACCAAATAGTTGCTAGATTAGAAAAAAAGGAAAAGAATTCAATCTAATAAAGTTCCGATATATGCTATAATACAGATTACAAAAACATCCAAAATGAAAAATGGTTATTGATGACATAGAGGAGGATGAACCGAGTAATAAAAGTGAGCGGCCAGAATTCGTCGCTATCTATGAGGAAGAATTAGATGAAGCATAAGTGCCACTAGACAAAGTGGTTTCACTATCGAAACTTGGTCAGTCGTCACAGAAATCATTGAGAGCTCTTATAACCAAATGAGAGAATTGAGAGTTGATAAGGAGTACCGTGGATGACAACACCAGATGAGATTCTCAATATCCTACTAAAGGGAGAGAATCGAATTACAGAGTTCAAGAGGAAACTCACTCGTTCCGACCTAAAAACAGACAGACGCCAGAAGCTAGTAACAAGAATTCGATACATGACCTGTGAGAACCCATTTGAAGGACTCTTTCTAATTGGGATTGAGGATATTGGGGGGAGGGAATGGAAAGTCCACGGAATATCTGAAAATTCTTTGAAAACCTCAGAACGGATTCTCGCTGGACTGTGCGAAGAAGCGGCAGTTGAGATTGTTGAAGCCGAGCGTTTTGAAACCTCACAGGGAATGGTTGGGTCTTATCTTCTGAAAAGACTTGCAATTTCTGAGATTAAAGAAACTTGTTCAATCAATGTGGCAGGGAGAGTGAATTCCGGAAAATCAAGTCTAATTGGTGCTCTTGTAACGGGACGACCGGATAATGGGAGTGGTAGTGCTAGATCATTTCTCCTTATTCATCCTCAGGAAATAACACGAGGACAAACAGCGGATATCCATCTTGCTTTCATGGGATTTGACGAAAAAGGTAATACTGTTTATCCTGAGAACCCTCTAAACAAGCAGGAATCTGCTCGAGTTCTTGATCAATCGATGAAAATTATCACTTTTTTCGATGCTCCTGGTCACAGGGAGTATAGTAAGACAATGATTAGATCGATTCTTGGAGCTGATGCACAATATGGCCTCGTATTGATTCCAGGTCCTGAAGAAGCTTATTTGATTAGACAGGAGGAAAGCAACTATCGCGTTCCAAGGCTTGATGAAATAACAAGAGAACACTTGATACTCATGGCAAATCAGGGAGCACCATTTATCATCATGATATCAAAAATAGACAAGACCAGTCCTCAGGACCTAGAACTAGTAATGAACGTGGTTAGAAATAGTCTGAAGGAAGTAGGTAGAATACCAGTATTGGTTCGAACAAGCGATGAAATCCCACCAATAGTAAGAGAACTCAGTAACCAGGTGATAGTCCCAATATTTCTTACCTCAGCATTAGACTCAGAATCACTGGCACTCGTAACTCACCTTCTAAGACTACTTCCTGCTAATTCGAGTCATATCGCATTAACAGACCCTGCTCGTGCGTATGTGGATAAGGTCTATCGAGGAATTAAGGGAACTAATGTTGTGGTAACAGGAACCGTCAAGTCGGGAATTTTCAAAAGAGGACAGGTTTTGAAGATAGGACCGGATAAAGGAAATCAGTTCCAAGAAGGAAGACTGTTTAGTATTGAGATGTTTAAGAAAAGAATTAGAGCTGTGAAAGCTGGAGACCTCTTTGGCTTCGACATCAAAGATGTAGACAAGCATCTGATTCGAAGAGGACAAATGATTGTGGACCCAGATTTGGAACCAGAAAGTTGCAGAATCTTTGAAGCAAACATCGTTGTCACTCGTCATCCAACTAGAATTTCTGTTGGTTATGCACCAGTCCTTCAAGCTCATACAATACAACAAACTGTTATTCTGAAGAAAATCTATGATGCAGATTATCTAAGTGTGGGCGATTTTGCTCAT
>PJET01000056.1 GCA_002825515.1 Candidatus Thorarchaeota archaeon MP11T_1
TACCTTCAGGTAAGTATGCAGTCACTAGTGGCGTTGTTCCATACAAGTCACCCGGGCCAACATTGCCAATGTCTAACGTGAAAGTCTGATTATCACCAGCAAAAATGGTTGGAATTACGTCAGAACCATGCCAGTATACTGAGAAGTTGCTTGCTGATGCTACTACGAGGTCTAGATAGAGATGTTGTGTGATATTGTCGTTGTTTCGCATCAAAGTAATCAGATTTGTATACTCTCCAGAATCGATTGTGACTGGATTGAAGCTAACACTCTCGAAACCAACTTCACCCTCTTCTACAATTGTCTGATTCAGAAGACCAAACATCTTGTAATAGGCTTCGACTACACTCGTGCCTAGTGTCACACGATCACCAGTCTGCACATCAACGAGACCAACACCCCCGAGTTTCTGGATGACACGATTTTGGGAGGTTTCCACCTCAAGAAATACTGGAATTACAAAGAACAAGTCTCCACCAAGATGGTAAAGGAGTCGGTTTCCATACCTATGCTCTCCCCAGAGTTGTAGTTGTGTTCGTACCACATCATTCGTTTCAAATGCCTGAACAGCGGCAATTGGGCCAAGCCAGTTTGAATACCCATCTTCACCTGCTTTGTAGAATGTGAATTTTCCAAAGTCTGTGTCACCGCATCCCATGATATAGATACCTGCAAGATTATGAGCTAGAGTCTGGCGAAACTCGCTGTTATGATAGGCAACGAAACGTCTTACGCCCTCAATATTCATAATCACATATCGAGTGTCTGATTCCTCCGGTTTCTGATGAAAATCAACTCCAGTGCTCCATTGCTCACCTTCTGATACATGATAGATGTACGCGACTTCTAACTGGCGTTCATAGAGGTCTTCAGGCCATTTCAGCTGTGACTGCAACCAGGCGGGAGTATCCTGCCAATCATAGTAGTCCCTATATGTAATATCTAGGAACAAGCCTTCATCAGAATGGGGCGCAGAGTAAAATTCCATATTACCTGATTCGATGTCCACAAGACAGACGCCAATGAATCGCATATAGTTCTCATGCGCATAACCTGTTGAAAGATGATAGTCTATGAAGATAGATACTGCATAGTAGAGATTTCCAGTGGGATCTACTACAATGTAGGGATCGTTGTCGACAGAGAGGCCTTGTAACATTATTGAATCGACTCTTGAGATTACATCCCTTTCGACCAACATGTCCATATCTCTGCCAACATATGACCAAGCTTCAGGACCCATTGTGAGGACGTAGAAGAACGACTCAAAGCCTCGTAGTGTATAGTCGGGAGTTCCATCAAATGTTGTATCCCCCACCTCCTGGAAGTTCTCTACGTTGACAAATACGACATCATCGAATCCTCTTCCTTCGCCATAATAGAAGTTAACATCATCCGTTCGATTGAAGAGTGAAACAAGATTGGCTCCTTCTACTAGCTCACCACTAAAAGCGTCAAGGATAACGATGCCTTCTGTATGAGTGTACAGAATATGGCGATTGATAAAACTGGTCCAAGTCGCACTTGTATCGAAAGTAAGTGGAGCAATCCAATACTCATGATCCTTTAGCAGGACTATATCTGAGTCTGCAAGTTGCATCCAATTCGTTCCTATCTGATTCCGCATACGTAAATAACTTGCAGTTTGGTCCCACTGACGTACGGTGGTGAGTGATTCGACTTCGCTCTCAGGAGTGACATTATATGTAAGATCTTCAATCGGTTTAATTTCAAAGTCAGTTAGTCCAGCAGCCCAGGTTGTGATTTCAATCTCCTTGGTCGTTTGCAGATTGAATTTCCAATCAATGTACCTGTCCCCATCCATCTGAATTCCATAGTATAGCCCTTGGATAATTGGAAGCATGACAACAATCACAATCAGGAATCCGGCAACTATTGCAAATGACTTCTGCGACCCACCTATTGGTAATAGTCGTTCGATTTTCAGTCTACGAAGCTCATTTGCGATGTTCACACGGTCTTCCATAAGCATGTTAACCCTTGTTCTATAGTCTTCAGCACCTATTGCCCCAGATTCGTACTCCTGACGGAGTGAGAGAAGCTCACCCTGTAGTCGAGCGAGGTCCCCCTCAAGGGAAGCAATCTTGCTCTTTAGACGCTGTTGAACATCACCTGAACGGACTCGTACAACCATGAAAACAACAGAGCCAACAAGACTTGCGCCAAGGGCGATTATTAGTGCTAGATAACTCATCCAAGTACCAGCATTGACAGTCCATGTGGGAACACTAAGGATTTCTAGAATCAGTACTAATGAAATCACAAGTAGCCCTTTAGACATCACGACGAAGATGTCTCTTCGTTGTAGCATCAAATCGGTGATTAGGCTAAGTGCTAGACGAGCTGCTGTAGCTACAATTACAGTGGAAATGAGTCCAACATAGAGCTGATAGGCTTCCATTGCTGGAATCAAGCTCTGAATTGAGGAAGCTGTAGTTCCCGGAGCAAACGGCAATGAGAATAGAGTTGCGACTTCACCTGGTGTAACTGAAATTGCCCCATCACCCGTGAGCATCATCAGGAACGCTACATTCTGGCCAGTTAGTGAATAGCCGCCAATTGATACATAGTAAAGGAAGAATCCACCAATCTGAAGCAACCTCCATAAAATTCCAGTACGAATATCCAATTTCTTCAAATGTGTGCCAGTTTGCGCGAGAGCAGATATGAAGGAAAGAGATGTCGAACGTGTCCAAAGAGTGAATACGCTAGTTAAGATGGCTAGGAGCAGGGATGCTGTGAAAACATTGTTTTCCAAAGTCCATGTTTCCCAGAATCCAACACCAGCTTTGATATCAAATGTATGGATATAGATAGTCTGGCCTAGCCACCAACCATAAGCAGCTCCTCCGACAACCAATCCAACTGCTGCAATAATAATGAGAACGATGATAACACGTAAGTATCTCATGGGCCGCTTCCTCGCTTGATATTAAATATGCAATAGATATGGGGCATATGAGGATACTGTTTTCAACACTCTTTATGTTTGAGGTTTGTGAAGTTTTAATTGGCTCCTATAGGCAAACGATTTTCCATCAATAGCTCGCATAACAGCAAGAATGCCATCTAAATGATCATACTCATGTTGAAGCAGTTCTGAGAGGTCATCCTTCAAATCCAAAGATTTGAGGTTCCACATCTCATCACGATATTCAATAGAACATCGTTTGTGTCGCTCCACCCTAACTAGTAGGTCAGGAAAACACATGCAGTCATCCCAGACTTCGAACATTTCATCACTAGGATTCGTGAGATTAGGATTAAGGAAAACTCTGGGAGAATCAACATGCATGTAGATGATCCGTTTCATTACACCAATCTGAGGTGCTGCAATAGCCCTGCCAACACCATACTTCTTCCTGAACTCCATCATGGTGTCATGCAGGTCTTGGACTATCTCAGGTATACTGTTAAGCTCTGAGAAGGTCATAGGCGCAGATTTTTCGTATAATTGAGGATTTCCAAGTTGCAAAATCTCACGAACTGTCATTGTAGAAATGACACATACATCCGATATGAAGATGACCATTGAAATCTAGGTCTAGTACGATAGGAATATCAGTGGTAATGTAACCCTAGGTTTTATGGCACGACCAATGTGGTTTGTCAAACTATTGAAGAAAACTTTCCCAAACAGAGGGTTGATTGCGAAAGCAACCAACATTCCACTATTGGGTAGAGTTGTCGACAAGATGCTCTTCGATGGTGACGATATAATCTACCTGCCAAAGGACAGTGTTGCGCAAAAGACGATTCAGATTAATCAACAACTGGAAAGACCTGAGGAGACTCCACTTCCATCTGAGATTGTCCATCACTTCATTGAGAGAGCAAATTATCATTGGATCATGAACTTCTGTATTTGTCGGGATGCTTCCAAGTGCCAGGATTACCCAGTTCAATATGGTTGCCTCTTTCTTGGGGAAGCCATCGAGGGAATTAATCCAGAATTGGGCCGCCGTGTTACAAAGGAGGAGGCGCATGAATATGCAAAGAAATGCAGAGAGGCAGGACTCGTTCAACTGATTGGACGGAACAAACTTGATGCTTCATGGCTAGGAGTGTCACCGGGCGAAAAGCTGCTAACTGTTTGCAATTGCTGCCCATGTTGTTGCCTCTGGAAGATTCTACCTGATTTGAATCCTGAGATTGGTAGAAAAGTCACGAAAATGGAAGGAGTTCATGTTGAGATCACAGATGCGTGTGTAGGTTGTGGCACTTGTACAGAGGGCATCTGTTTTGTGAATGCGATATCACTTGTGAATGGAAGATCAGTGATTTCTGAGCAGTGTCGGGGATGTGGGAGATGTATCGAAGTCTGTCCAGAGAATGCCATAAAGATGACTATAGATAACCGAAGTTTTGTCGAGGTTTCAATTGAGAGAGTTTCTGGCGTGGTGGATGTTGAGTAGGGCGTAAGGTCCGACCCGCAAATTCTTTGATTCATTCTACAGAAACAGTAATATAGAGCATAGGAACGACGACAGCCGATATGTCTGATAAAACATATCGAGGCGTGCTATAGAATGCGTAGAGAAACGAAGATAGCAGCAACAGCGATGGCGATCATAGGAATACTTGCTGGGACTAGCTTCTACATCTATTGGATTCAAACTCAGGGAAAAGAAACTCTAACGATCTCAACAACCACTAGTCTTTATGACACAGGTTTGCTAGATCTGTTAAAGGAAAGATATGAGGAGGATTATCCTAATGTCATCCTTGCTTTCATTTCTACAGGGACTGGGATTGCTATAACACACGCAATGAATGGTGATGCTGACATGATTCTTGTTCACTCGCCTTCTCAAGAGTACGCATTCATGAATGCAAGCTTTGGAGTGAATAGGAAGATCTTCGCATACAACTATTTCACAATTGTGGGACCGTCAAGCGATGTGGCTGGAATAAACGAGACCGATCCAATTACAGCATTGCAGACGATTTATGCATATGGTCATGCCCATAATACAAGCCTCTGGGTGAGTCGTGATGACCTTTCTGGTACGAACTCAAAAGAGATCGCGCTCTGGGCTGCAGCTGGTTACAACTACACAGAGCTAAGAGATGAGCAATGGTTTGTGTCTTCAGGACTGGGTATGGGTTCAACTCTAAATGTTGCTAATGAGCAGTCATTGTATACATTGTCTGACATTGGTACCTACTTGAAGTACAGAGCGGATGATTTGATAGAATTGGACCAGCTAGTCGAAGAGGGACAAGACCTTCTGAACGTATATTCTGCAATTCCTGTAAACAGCACGACTGTAATCACAGTGAAGTTCAATCTAGCAATGGAATTTCTTCAGTGGCTTGCTACCCCAGCAATACAACAGCTGATAGCTGACTATGGTGTCGCAGATTATGGACAAGGTCTATTCTTTCCAACAGTGGACATTCTTGAAACAGAGTCGCCAGTGCAAATCTTTCAATGGATAAGAAACTATGCTTTCTTTGACGATGGTGGAACTTTATACGAATGTCCTCCTGCATGGCGAACTGGTGATTATGGACTATATAGTTAGAAGCCAACCAAAAAACTGGACAAGAGGATAAGACAGAATATGACAGTCGAAAGTGATCTAATACAGATAACATTGCAGAGCCTTTTCATATCAGGGTCTGCAGCACTAATAGCGTCCGCTATTGGATTACCTATAGGACTTCTTTTGGGTCTTAAGAAATTCAAAGGAAGGTCAATAATCGTAGGCGGATTCAATTCATTGATGGGATTACCAACTGTTGCTCTTGGTCTTGTCCTCTATCTTACATTCTCAAATGCAGGGCCTCTGGGATTCTTAGATTTACTCTATACTCCAGCAGGAATTATTGTCGGTCAAACCATTCTAGTTATACCAATAATGATCAGTATCACAACTGAAACCATTACAAGCGTAGATGATTCGATAAGAGAGCTAGCACTTACACTTGGAGCAGACGGGAAAGCAGCAGCTTTCTCGGTCGTAAGAGAGTCATTTGGTGGGATTCTATTAGCCAGTTCAGCTAGTTTTAGTAGGGCAATTGCAGAGCTTGGTGTCGCCCTCATGATTGGAGGCAATATTAGAGGGCTGACACGGGTCCTTACTACATCAATTGCACTTGAAACAACCAGGGGAGAGATAGCACTTGGTCTTGGACTTACGCTAATTCTACTCGTGTTAATTCTGATTGTTAATGCAGTTCTGGGGGCATTACGAAAAAGGGTGCAGTGGTGGTTATGGGAATAATTCGTTTAGAGAATGTAGGAGTCAAGTTTGGTGCTGTGAAGGCTCTTGATGATGTGAGTTTCTCAATAAATGAAGGAGAGATGTTCTCCATCATCGGTCCAAACGGTGCAGGAAAGACCACTGCATTACGGATAATCGCGGGCTTGCTTAAGCCTTCTGAAGGAGAGGTGTTGTTTCATGAAGAACTCGTTTCTGACATTAATAGACAGGACCTAAGAAGACAGGCACCAATGGTATTTCAGAAACCTACTTTGTTCAATACGACTCTTTTCAAAAACGTGGCTTATGGACTCAGAATACGAGGTGTTGCAGAGGATGAAGTGAGAAGAACTGTTCTCGAAACCCTTGATTTAGTACAACTAAAAGACCTACAGAACAGATTGGCTAGAACCTTGTCAGGAGGAGAACAACGAAGAGCATCACTTGCAATGGCGATTGCTCTTGATACTGAAATGTTGTTGGTAGATGAACCAACTGCTTACTTGGATAGCGAGAGTGCTGAAATTGTGGAGGCGACACTAAAGCGTCTGAACAGGGATAGGAGCACCACAGTCGTGATGGTCACACATAATTTTCTGCAGGCAGAGGTGTTGGCAAACAGAGCCACAATACTTCATCATGGGAGAATTTCGAAAGTTGGAACAGTTAGTGAGATTTTCAGATCTGAGTTGGAAGGTCTGATGCAGGATGAATACAAGAGTAACACATTCTCGGGTATGGCGAGAACTACTGTAGATGCAAATCAAAAGACGAAACCCGTACAGATTGAGCTTGAAAATGGAGTAATAATAGAAGCTCTTAGCAGAGAAGAGGGGATGGTGACAGTGTACATTCCACCCCAAGACATCATCATTTCACGAGAGGAGGTATTTTCCAGTGCTAGAAATTCTCTGAGAGGTAAGATTGTACAGATTGATGCTCGTGAGTTAACTGCACTCTTGACTGTTGATGTTGGAGTCAAACTCATGGTTCAAATAACTCATACCTCCAAGAATCAACTTGGTATCGCTCATGGGGATGAAGTCTATGCCACTTTCAAGGCATCTTCTGTGAGAGTATTCTAGACAGATCTTACTGACCTGTCCTTTTGGTACTTATCGATATGTTTTACCAAACATAACACTTATTATAACCGCTTGGAGAAGTGCCACCAGCTATGTCCAGTTCCAAACCTGAGCCTCTTCATGCAAAGAGTCACTCTGCCAAGAGTCCGTCATATGTTGATGATTTTGGAAGGCGGATTGACTCACTCAGAATATCTTTGACTCAGAGATGCTCTTATTCATGTTTCTTTTGTCATCACGAGGGAGAGAACGACATAGGCAATGAGATGAGTCTTGCTGACATCGAACAGATAGTAAAACACGCGAGTGCATATGGTATACGAAAAGTAAAACTCACCGGCGGGGAGCCGCTGATGAGAAATGACATTCTAGATATTGTCAAGAGAATATCACCTCTAGTCACAGACCTCTCTATGACAACAAATGGTCTTTTGCTGGAAGATATGGCTTTGAATCTAAAACATGCAGGACTCTCTCGAGTCAATGTTAGTATTCATTCTTTGGATCCAGATGTCTACTTCCAAATAACTGGTTCAAGAGATTTAGAGCGGGTGAAACGGGGTGTCAGGACAGCGGTTGAGGTCGGGCTAACTCCCGTAAAGGTAAACATGACTGTTATTGCAGGTTATAACAATGACAGCATTTGGGAAATGATGGACTTTGCTTCTGATATGGGAGTCACATTGCAAATAATAGAAATGCAACAAATGCCAGACAGCGATTTACAGAACATAGATGAACTCTGGGTAGACTTGGGTCCTCTTGAGGAGGAGCTCAAAAATAGAGCCATCAAAATTGAGAAGCGTCGCACGCAAAATCGGTTTTTGTACACGATCCCCCTCAATTCAAGACGAAATGTATCAGTAGAGATTGTCAGACCAATGCACAACACAGAATTCTGCGAAGGCTGTACTCGCCTGAGAGTGACCTCTGACGGAAAATTGAAGCCATGTCTATATAGACAGGACAATGTTGTAGAGGTGTTCCCCTGTGACGGACAACTCGAGCAGGAGAAGGCCATTCAGCAAGCATTCAAGCAGTCCGTATCAAATAGAGAGCCCTATTGGCGAGATGAAAACTGACGATGATAGAGATCACACGAGATGACTTCCAAATAGACCAAGTGCTTGCAGCCACTCGAAAACCATCAATGGGTTGCCTTGTGATATTTCTCGGAACTGTGAGAGATATGACCGATGGCAAGACAGTCCGAGAGATTCAGCTTGAGGCTGATACGTCCGAGGCAGTTACTCAGCTTAGACAGATTCGAGAGGAAGCAATTGAGAAGTTTGGAGTCACTGATGTTTCAATTGTTCACAGAGTCGGAACACTTTCAGTGGGAGAGAACATCGTTGTCATAGCAGTCGGAGCAGGACATCGTCCTCAGGCATTTGAGGGCTGTCGCTACGCAATTGAACGACTGAAGGAGTTTGTCCACATCTGGAAGAAAGAGATCACTGACATTGATGAGTATTGGGTTGGTGAGAAGTAAATTGGTTAAGAGAGAGAATCCAGTTAAAATGGTGGATGTTTCAGGGAAAGAAACTATTCAGCGATATGCAGAAGCTGTAGGAGAGATAGTTCTTCAAGCAGACACCATTAACAAAATACGAGCAGGTTCAATAAAGAAAGGCAATGTTCTCGCTGTTTCCGAAACCGCAGGCATTCTTGCTGCTAAGAGAACATCTGAAATAATCCCTCTTTGTCACCAGATACCACTCACCTCAGTTGAGGTGGTATTCAATCTTAACAAAACAAAGATTCATGCTGCCTGCAGAGTTACTGCGAATTATTTGACTGGAGTTGAAATGGAGGCACTTGTTGGAGTTACTACTGCACTTCTCTCAATCTGGGACATGGTAAAGTATCTTGAGAAGGACGCTGATGGACAATATCCCAATGCGAAACTCGAAAATATCAGAGTCACCGAAAAGAGGAAGGATGAGTGAATGAAGGATGAACATAGGCGTGACCAAAAAGTATCAGCGGGTTGTGCCGTACTAATAGTAAGTGATAGTAGAACCAAGGATACGGATGAGTCAGGAAAAATAGCAATCAATCTTCTAGAAAGCAATGGACATGTTATCAAAGCATATGATATTGTGAAGAATGAAAGCAGAGCAATTGAGGATGTAATGAGGAGATATATCTCAAATACAGATATTCGATTGATCTTGACAAGTGGCGGTACGGGTGTCAGTAGCAGGGACAAGACTGTAAGTACCCTCACACCTATGTTTACTCAGATGCTTCCAGGTTTCGGAGAACATTTTCGCAGATTGAGTTGTGATGAGATTGGAATTGCTGGCATCTACAGCCGCTCAACAGCCGGGTTAATTGAGAATAAAGTTGTATTCTGCCTTCCAGGATCAAAGAATGCAGTGACCACAGCACTCACAAAAATCATCCTTCCTGGAATAGGCCACTTGCTTTGGGAGATAGATCGATGAAAGAGATGGAACCATTTAGTCTTCTAGTGTCGCATGAAGAAGCGGAAGAGCTCATCATCTCAAACACTAGGGCAATAAATCGAATAGAGTCTTTATCTGTTGATAGCGCTGTTGGCCGGGTTCTAGCAGAGGACATTCTCGCAGACCGGTCGGTACCACCATTTGATAGGTCAGCCATGGATGGATATGCTGTTATTGCCCAGGACACATTTGATGCCGATCACCAAGAGGTGCTATTAGAAGTCGATGGAGTCATTCATGCAGGAGAAGTTTCAGACATTGAAGTGACTCGAGGGCATTGTGTCCAAATCGCTACAGGTTCACCAAAACCAGCTGGAGCAGATGCTGTTGTAATGGTGGAGTTCACAGAGAAAAGAGGTGAAAAGATTCTCATCACAAAACCTGTGTACCCTGGAGCAAACATTTCCAAATTGGGAGAGGATATCAAAAAGGGTGACGTTGTTCTCAAAAAGGGAACATTCCTGACTCCAGCTAAAATTGGAACATTATCAGCATTGGGCAAAACTGACGTAGAAGTTTATGAAAAGCCAAGAGTGAGCATTATCGCTACTGGGAAAGAAATAGTCCAACCAGGACAGCCACTTAATCCAGGTCAGATATATGATGTGAACTCGTTTACGCTAGAAGCAATTCTCAAGAACAATGGAGCAATCGTTCAGCGACTTCCGAGTATCACGGATGACCCACAACTACTGCGAGAGGGCATTGAGAAAGCTCTAGAGTCAGATCTGGTAGTACTCTCAGGAGGAAGTTCAGTTGGAGAGAGAGACCTACTTGCAGGTATACTTGAAGACATGGGGCAGGTGTTGTTTCATGGTGTGCAGATAAAACCAGGAAAACCAACCCTTTTTGGACTCATAAACGATAAACCAGTCTTTGGAATGCCAGGTTTTCCAACCTCGTGTCTAAGTAATGCGCACATCTTTCTCGTGCCAACCATAAGGAAAATGGCTAGGCTTCCGAGTGGTGCTGAGCGGACCATGAGAGCGAAGATGGGAAAACGAATTGTGTCATCCTCTGGTCGTAAGCAATTCCTGACTGTTAAAATAGAAGATGGTGTTGCATATCCTGTTTTCAAACACTCTGGCGCCATTACAAGTATGGCTCAAGCAGATGGATATGTCATGCTACCAGTTAATTTGGATGTTATAGAAGAAGGTCAAGAGATAGAGGTCATTATTCTTGATTAGCTAAATAGATATAATTGGCAAGCTTTTTCAATTCTGTAACTTGCCTAAAGACTATTGACCAATGGTCTAGATATAATAGAGATGAATGGATGATGACGATCAGGATTACGGTCATCGGGATGGGATATGTTGGGATTCCATGTGCAGTACTACTCGCAGACGTGGATGGTTTTCAGGTAACTGGACTTCAAAGGAGGTCAAAGAGGTCTGGATGGAAAATTGAGCATCTCAACGCTGGAAAATCTCCTTTTGAGGGAGATGAACCAGGTCTCGATGATTTAATTGCGAAAGTTGTTGCGAAGGGATCCTTCAAGGTAACTGATGATGTCGATGTTCTAAAGACCTCTGATGTAATTCTAATTGACGTTCAAACACCTACAGATGAAAATCACATTCCTCAATACGAGTCGTTGATAGAAGTGAGTAAACAAATTGGTGAACGAATAAAGAAGGACACTTTAGTTGTTGTAGAATCGACTGTTGCTCCCGGAACAACCCAGAACGTAATCCAGAAGATTATCGAGGAGCAGTCAGGGTTGAAGGGTGGTGAAGACTTTGACCTTGCCTTTGCCTATGAGAGAGTGATGCCAGGTAAGTTGATTCACAACTTAGTAAATCTCCCCAGAATTGTGGGAGGAATAACCCCAAAAAGTGCCACTCGTGCTGTCGATATGTATTCCAAGATTGTGAAAGCTAAAGTTCACGAAACAGATGTTCTCACTGCTGAGATTTCTAAGACCATTGAGAACGCTTTCAGAGATGTAAACATAGCTTTTGCAAATGAGATGGCTCTCGTATGTGAAAGTCTTGGTGTAGACGTCTACGAAGTCATAGAGCTTGTAAACGAACTCCCTAGCAGAATGATGCATATACCGGGCGCGGGAGTTGGTGGTCACTGTCTACCCAAGGACACTTGGTTACTGCGATATGGACTGAATGAATACGGAACTCAGAAGGTAGAAGCACGGTTCATCTCTCTTGCACGAGAAATCAATAACTACATGCCTGTTCATATGGCACGCTTAATTGAGGACGCTCTAAGCAAGAAAGGAGTCAAGCTTCAAGATGCTAAAGTGACCATACTTGGCGTTGCCTATTTGGAGAACTCAGATGACACCCGAAACACTCCAGCTTTGGGTTTGATTAAGGCTCTTGAAAGCAAGGGTGCAAAAGTGGTTCTTCACGATCCATATGTAAAAGTTTGGGACCTTGGAAAACATGAGATAGAAAAGGATCTCAATGTTGCTGCAATGGAGTCAGATTGTCTTGCTCTTGTGACTAAGCATAGGGACTATTACGATCTGGACTTAACTAAACTCGGAGAGAGAATGAGAACCCGCACTCTAGTAGACGGACGAAATGTCTATGATGAAAAGAAACTAATTCCTCATGATTTCGAATATAGAGCAATAGGGAAAGCAGGCCTCAGACTATAGACACATTCAGCACTTCTTTGTTGCATTATGCTCCAAATTTCTCAATGTGTCCAGCGTATCCAAGTAGGAG
>PJET01000057.1 GCA_002825515.1 Candidatus Thorarchaeota archaeon MP11T_1
ATTGTTGTACTTTTAGTTCTCAATATAGATCTCGTTATCGCTTGGTCTGCCATCTTTGGATTACTGGCTGGAGTTTTCATAGGATTCACCTCAGACGTCTTTACAAATGACAAGGGTCTCTTTGGTTTCAAACCTGTTCAAAACATGGTAGATAATGCTGAGAAGAGTACTGCAAACTTGATTCTATCCGGCTACTCCTATGGTCTGCTAAGTGCTGTCCCATCCGTTCTTGGAGTTGTTGCGGCACTTGTCGCCTCCTTTGTACTCGGGTCGGTATCAACCTCTGCAGGACTTGGAGGTTGGTCAGGAGGTATCTATACTGTTGCAATAGCAGCAGTGGGTCTTTTGGCAACAAATGGTCTTACTATGAGTTCTGATAGCTACGGTCCGATCGTCGATAATGCGAGAGGAGTAATTGAACAAGCAGAAGCTCCTCATGAAGCAATAGTCGCATGTGACAAACTTGACGCTGCCGGAAATACCGCGAAAGCGATCACAAAGGGATTTGCAATTGGTTCAGCTGCAATATCTGTCTTAGCACTCTTTGCAGCCTACATAGAATCAGCAGAGGTTCTCCTTGCAACTGAGGTTATTGTGAACATATCAAATCCCTTCATTCTCGCTGGTGTCTTCATTGGAGCTCTGGTGCCTGTGACATTCACGGCGATGCTGATTCTTGGAGTAGACCGCAATGCAGGTCGAATGATCAAAGAGATACGCCGTCAGTTTGATGCTGATCCAGGCATATTAGCAGGAACCTCGAAACCTGATTATGAGAAATGCATAGGGATTGCAACATCGGGTGCTATTCGTGAACTTATGCCTTCTACCTTACTGGCAATAGGAACCACAATACTGACTGGTGTATTACTGGGATTGGAAGCTCTTGGTGGCTATCTCGGCGGTGCTGTAGTGGTTGGTTTCATTATGGCACTTCTAATGAGCAATTCTGGTGGAGCATGGGATAATACAAAGAAGATGATCGAGTCTCCAGAGTATGACCACAATCACCCAAGGTATGAACAGATACACCGAAACTCAGTACGTGGTGACATGGTGGGTGACCCATTCAAAGACACTGCAGGCCCCTCAATTAACACACTACTAGTGGTCATCTCGTTGACAGCAACATTGTTCCTACCGTTGATTGCACAACTTCACCTGTGGTTCATGACTCTATTCTAAAGAATGAGCAAATCATTCATCTATATTCGGTACCTATTCTAGTGTAAACTTTATTCTGTTCAAAAATCTAAAAGAGGGATAAGGGTGCTTGTGAAAGAAGATAGTCCATCGATTGTTAAAAACGGTGATTATCTATCCTGCTTTGCTGCGGTGTTTATCGTCATAGGACTCTTAATTATCGGGATACAGGGCTATCCCACACCCGCATACTCCCCGATTAAAGACTGGATTGGGCTTGGGCTATTTGTAATTGGGTTCATATTTGCATGGGTGCGGTTAAAATGGAACCGTCAGAGGGATAAGATGAGCGCTTCCGACTTTTAGTCTATCACACAAGGTTCTAGTAACACTATTACTCACTCTCATAGTGGAACGAAAGTAGTATATTTCTACCAATCAGGGGACTCGTGGTTATTGAAGAATTACTATTCGTCCAAATCTGCTCACATTGAGTTGCATCTCATCTTTGAATGAAGAAACAAATGCGGTTTCTACTCGAATCCTTTCATTCTCCTTGATCTGCGGGATCATCTCGTTCCAAAGAACGAGTTTCATTGACCCTGAATCGTCAGACAAAATGACCTCGGCAACCTGGTGCCTCTTGTTATCCCTCTTTGAGAAGACCTCTCTGGTTTCGGATATATTTTGTACCGTTCCTTCAATGATGTATTTCTCATCATTATCAGACACATTTGCAATCTTAGTTGTTTCAATCTTATACTCAGGGTCTAAGACTAGTTCGTATGCTCGCAAATCGAAAGTAGGAACCCATCGAAAGATTCCATATTGTCTAAAACCCAATTTTTCATAGTATGCTTTTGTTCGAGTGTTCCAATCAGGTGTATCTAAGGTCCATCTCTTTGCTTGTGGATACTTCTCCATTATTAGCCTAAACGATTCTCTTCCAATCCCTTTTCGATGGTAATCCGGATCCACGAAGACATTGAAAATCTCATAGTGAGTATCGCTGATTCTCCAGACTGTAGTGCCACCTACAATCTTCCCCTCGTACAAAATCTTCAGATAATCACCGGATTTATTCTGTATCATCTGTTTTTGATGTTCAGGGGAATCATATCCAGGTGGTCCTCCAGGTCCAGGAGCTCCCACATCTTCATCAGAATCGAAAGCTCGTTTTGAGATGTCTGCTAATCTCTTTGCATCATCTGGTTCTGCAAGTTCAATAGTAATTGTACTCATTGTCCTAACCTCGAAATATCATTCTGAATAGCAGTTTCAATTCTATTATAACTAAGACGCTTTGGAATTCCGAGAAACCTGTTTAGATATGAATCACTCTGACCTGGAAAAGTACATAGACCGCAATTCTTCTCAGAGAATTGCGCCAGTTATCCTCTTCTATTTCAGCGGCACATAAGCAGAGGACTTTGTAGCACCGATTCCTGGATTTCCGTGCTTGACAGGTTTGTTTGTAACTGAGAATTCCCCTAAAACATGTCCAATCATTTGGGGGATGATTTTGATGCGAGTGAAATCCTTACCGTTGTGAACACCAATAGTGAGATCAACCATTTCAGGAAGAATGACCATGTCACGACAATGAGTACGAACGACTACTTCCTTTCCCTTCCTCTGCTGTTTCCTCGCTGCTCTGAGCTTCATGAGCAGTTTCTTCTGACGTGGGGGCAAGCCGCGCTTAAGGGTTCTTCTTCTGCGAGATGGGAGCAGCTCGATGAGCGAGTCCATGTTCATCTTAGCTAGCTCTGACAGAGGATATCCGCGGTACATTGGTTCGCCTTTTTGTGACATGTTATCACCAATTATGATATACGGAGTCGATTCTGACGACTCACATCTGTGCTGAACCCGAGAGGTGTCAATTTAAGGATTGCGTACTGGCCATCAGTCGGGTCGATGAATCACATTGCCATCATGATCTAGCATGCCTGCTTTTCGCATTGCTACTCTGACCCAGCCCATTGCTGATTCAAGACCCGGGTCTCGTATCAACGCCAATTTAGCAAGACGAACTGCATCCTCCCATCGTTCTAACTCATAGTTGATCTCCGCCATGTTGACAATCGCAAGTGGCTGACGTTCTTCTCTCTCTAGGGCTTTCTCAAAGCTCATTAGAGCCTCCTCAAGAAGTCCAAGGTTTCTGAGCATTACGCCCATGTTGAAGTGTGGAACGGGACTATTTCGATTCAAGTTTGCTGCAGTGTCAAGGAGTGCTAGTGCTTCAACTGTCTGAGGACTATCTCTAGTAGGTTTTTCTTGGATCTCCATGAGAGCGACAGCTAATGTTATGTATGCGTTCGTGTGATCTGGTTTCTTTTCAATAATCAATCTGAGTTTTGTGATGGCTTCTGCTGCTTTACCATCATTCAACAATCTTGCAGCTTCTTCATACTCTACGTCTTTTGAACGTCCAAAGATAGGCATCTCATAACACTGAATCAAACATTCCGAATTAACTCTTAAGTAATGAGCTATTTGCACTTATTCCAATAAGTGGCATACTAGCTATAAGGAGAATGATATGAGTGGGCCTTTCGGCCCTTTCTAATAGCTGTATCCGAAATGATTACTCTTCAGCCTTCTCTTTGACTTCTTCTTCATCGAAGTCGAAGTCCTCGAGTGGCTCTGGAGCCGGAGTGGTTAGCATTGTCCAGCCAATCCACATAGCTATGACCATGATCAGAACCACGCCCAGGTATATCGGTAGTTGAACTAGGAAATCTGGACTTGGATTGAATAGAGGTGCCAAAGCACCAAATGTGTCAACAACCCAGGTTGAGAGGTCTGGGAACAGCTGAAGGATAACTAGCCCCCAAGTGTAGTATATTAGCACCAGCAGGGCGAAGATGAAGATAAGGGCACCAATTGCCTTTTCTTTTCCGATCGTGATTACTCTCCTCTATTTGTTAAAGGAACTATTCCGGTTAGCGTGAGTGCACTAATAAAAGGATTACGTAGGGAAAGGTAATGCATTATCTAGTGATGAAATGTGCTCCTAGAAATTACATACATTATCCATTAGGTTCTTTCCCATAAGCCATAATTTTCGTCGCTACACAAACCCTAGACAAATCGGCATTCTTTTTGGGACGCTTAACTCGAGAATTTACATCCAATTTACATGGTTTGACTATTATGACAGCTCATGGTATATCCTCGGACCTTGAATTTCGTAAGTGGATCCTTCGACAACCAGAGGGTAAGACACTATTGAAATGCTACCAATGTGGAAGGTGCACCGCCGCCTGTCCTGTCGCAACGATAGATGATTCTTTCAACCCTCGACTCTTTCTAGAGAAGCTTATTCTAGCAGATGAATCATTGGCACAGGAGCGACTGATCTGGACTTGCCTGACCTGTGAACAGTGTGAAGTCCGATGTCCTGAGCATGTGAAGATACCAGAGATCCTAGTACTTGCCAAAGTGAGGGGTCTACTTTCCGGAAATACACCTCAGACTGCACTGGATAGAGCGCGAGCTATTCTGTCAGAAGGACGTACAATCTTAGTAAGCGATCCAATGCTTAAAACTCGCGAAAAAATGGGGTTACCTAGTTTAGGTGTCCCTCCAGTTGCACAGCTTGGTAAAATCCTCAAGGAACTAGGTACTGTCGAACGTGTTGAATCAGCTGAGTCTAGATATGGAGGTGCTGAGGGTGAGTAAGTCAACTGAATACACCTATTTCCCTGGTTGTACTATCCCCTTCAGACTTCCACACTTTGAGCTCACAATGAGGGAGGTTCTGAACCGTCTAAATGTGGAGCTAATAACAGACGAGGGGCACACATGCTGTCCTGAACCAACCACATTCCCCGGTGTGGACATCGAAGCTTGGTTTACCATAGGCGCCAGAAATATTGCTGTGAGCGAAGCAAGTTCTCGTGACACAGTTGCTCTATGTAGTGGTTGTTTTCACACGTTGTCTGTTGTGAAACACACACTCAAAACAGATTCAGACATACGAGATAGGGTCAACAAGAGACTGAAGAAGGCTGGAATGCAAGCAACTGGAGAAGTCACTGTGAAGAACATCCTTCATGTATTACATGAGGATGTTGGCTTGGATCAAATCGCGAAAAAAATAACTCATCCTCTCAAGGGTCTCTCCATCGCCTCTCATTATGGGTGTCACCTTGTAAGACCAATTGAAGCAACACACATGGATGATGCAGAGAATCCACGATGGATGGAGGATTTAATCAGAGTTGTTGGCGCTGAGCCAGTGGAATACAAGGATAAGATGGCTTGTTGTGGTGCTCCTATAGGACCTTCCGATGAGTCAAAGTCGTTCAAGCTCACTGCCCAGAAGCTTCAGAAAATAAGTGATGCAGGTGCAGATGCGATTGTTCTAATCTGTCCCACTTGCTATACACAACTCGAGATGCAGCAGAGGAAAGCCATCGAGTATCTAGACACAGAACTCAATATGCCTGTCTTATACTTGGGAGAGATGCTAGCTCTTGCGATGGGTCTGACAGATCTTGTAGTCAGCAATTCAAGAAGGTATCATCGGGTGAAAATAGAACCCTTACTTGAAAAAATAGGAGTTGGTGAGTGATGGCAAAGACCATTGTTGTGGTTGGTGCTGGAATCGCTGGTGTTCAAGTTGCTCAACAGCTATCTGATCTTGGGATGATAGTGCATCTTGTTGAAAAGGAAGCGACCGTTGGAGGTCTTTCAACTCACCTTGGCAAGGTCTTCCCTACAGATGACTGTGCGCTTTGTCTTGATGTGTGTGAGGAGTTATACGATGGCAAACATCGCCGTTGTCAATACAGAACGTTGCTCGGAACACAGAAGGGATTGACCCTTCATACTTTGACAGATGTAAAATCCATCAAGAAGAATGGAATGAAGTTCTCTGTGTCGTTGTGGTCTCAACCAAGACTAGTTTCACCTGACCGCTGTGTTGTGTGTTTAGAATGCATCAATGTATGCGATGTTGAAGTTCTTGATGAGATGAATCTTGGAAGACGTAGTCGGAAAGCAATCTACAGACCTGTTCCGCAGGCCATTCCTCTTATTCCTGTGATTGATATCGAGTCTTGTACGAAATGCGGGAAATGCATAGATGTCTGTGGAGTTAATGCTATCAATCTCGAACAGAAACCAACAAGCCGCTCTATAACTGCTGACGCTGTTGTTATTGCGACTGGCATTGAAGAACGAAACCCAAGTGATTTGTCGGGGTATGAGTATGGTCAGTATCAAGATGTACTGACTCAACGTGAGCTTGCACGTCTTCTAGACTCCACCGGTCCCACCAATGGCGCAGTTCTCACAGCATCAGGGAAATCTGTGAACTCCGTTACAATGATACTCTGTGCTGGGAGTAGGGATTTGAATGCTGTCGAATACTGCTCACAGGCTTGTTGTACATATAGCCTCAAACACGCAATTATGCTGAAAAACTCTGGAGTTAACGTTACACTTTGCTATATGGATCTGCGAGTTCCTTTGCACAGTCAACACTATCTCACTCTTGCGAGAGAGCTCGGTGTTAAGTTTGTTCGCGGTAAGCCTGACCAAGTGACGATTCGAGGTGATTCACTACTAACCATTGTAGAAGATACAGAGTCAAAGAAACGATTAGAGGTTGAGTCAGACCTTGTTGTTTTAGCCTCATCACTTATAGCTCTTGCATCTGAAAGAGAAGAGTTCGCTTCGCTTCTCGATAAGCATGGATTCATCTCTCATCAAGACCCTAGAGAAAGAATCTATGCCTGCGGCACATCCACTGGACCCACTGACATTCCTACCAGTGTAGCTGAGGCAAACTCTGTGGCATTGCGTGTATACCTAGACTTGGAGGGAGGCGCTTAGATGAAGAAGCTGTTTCTCTGTACCTGTAATAATACACTCAACAAGATTGTAGACTTTTCTAGGGTCGAGAAGGAAGTCGCCAAAGCATTCGATATGATTGAAACCGTAGATAGTTTATGTCTGGAAGATGGGCTCACCAAGATTAAACAGAGTGTTTCAAACAATGATCAAGTAGCAATTGGAGCATGTAGTTCTCAAATCATTGGCATCCCAGTGAAGCAGAAACTGAAGATTGATCTCATTTCCTTTGTCCCTCTCAGAGAACATGTTGCTTGGGTTCACCCTGAGGATAGCAAGTTTGCAACTAGTAAAGCGATAGTTCTGTTAACGGATGCCGCATTACAGCTAGACTATATAGAGTCTCCAATTGAGTTCAATGAGAATATGCTTGAACGAGTTTTCATTGTTGGTGGAGGAATTGCTGGGCGGAAAGCTGCATCCGACCTCCAGAGGCTTGGAGTTGGGGTAACCCTTCTGGAACCCCCAGACCAGAGTGATGAAAAGTACTACGAAGACTACTTCTTCATGAGTGATAAAGAAACACTCGTTCAAATACTGAAAACACTCCACAAATCACTATCTGGTGTGGAGCGCGCTACAGGGTATGTGCAAGAGATTGAGGGGCAAATGGGGTCATATGAGATTACTTGGAAAGACTCAGAGGGCAACTTAATCACACAGGACTATGGAGCTATCATAATCGCCACAGGCACTCAGCAATACATTCCTAGTATTGCAAAGAAATGTCGTTATGGAAAATCCGAGAGAGTCCTGACCTTACAGAACTTGGTCACTAGGTCAGGAAAGAAAAACGCAAAGAAGAACTCCAAAATCTTGGTTGTGACCGACCCTGATGTCGAAATGTCTTCAGCTGAGGGCAGTCATCTCCTGAGAATGACCGATGAGCTAGCCAGTCAAGGCAATACTGTCTTTGTATCACACTCGGATATCAGGACAGATGATGAGAACCTATATCGCAGAGCACGAGAATCAGGAGTCATCTTTGTGCGTGGCAATGTGAAACAAGTCAAAGAACAAGATGATGGATTGACCTGCCTAATTGAGAACAAGCTTGAGTCTATCGTGAGAGAGGTCACAGTAGACACTATCGCAATCAATGAGATTGTCGGTCCAATCAGTGACACAGCTCGGCTCGCTGCAGCTTTGGGTGTAGAATGTGATCATAAAGGCTTCATTAAAACTAGATACAGTAAGATGAAACCTGTACAGACCTCTCGAAGAGGTATTTTCATTGCTGGAGGTGCAAAGTCAGTAATGGACCTCTCTCACGCTCTGGTTTCAGCTCAGAATGCAGTCTTGGAGGCATTCAAAGTAGTCAGGTCGCCTTTGAAACGTTCCGGGTGGACACCACTCATTAATGACGAGAGATGTGATGTGTGTAAGGCATGTATAACAGCCTGTCCAAATGATGCCTTGCGATTGATTGAGGATAAGGTAATACACATACCAGTCCACTGTGAGTTTTGCGGCATATGCGCGTCTGCCTGTCCAACTCGAGCCATAGAGTTTCAGTCTCACAGCAAGGAGAGTTGGTTTTCTAGACTCGAGGCAATAGCGAAAACTCACAGTCGCCTTACGAGGAATAAACCATTCACACTTGTTTATGCTTGTAATGAATGTGCAAATGCCTCCATTGACCAAGCTGGTTTTACTGGCAAGAGCTATGCTTCAGGAACATATGTAATCCAAGTTCCATGTGCTGGGATGGTTTCGCCAATTGAGATTCTGAAAGGTCTAGTCGTGGGCGCTGAAAGAGTTGTTGTAGCACATTGCCCACCTGGTGGCTGTCATCACCAGACTGGCGATCATCTCTCAGAACTGGTGGTCCAACTCACTAGGGAGATGCTGCGTGAGATTGGGCAAGACCCAGACAGGGTGAGAGCCACGTATATGATGGCAGCAACGCCTGAGAAGATGCAGAAGGAGGTGGGGTTGCATGGATAAGCGAGAACGGCTCATTCAGAAGATACGAAATATTGCAGTGAAGACGCCCACTCGAATCTTGGAAGTTCCGGAAAAGGTTGAGGGATTTGGCACGATCATCTATATTCCGCCCTCATGTAGTGCTTGTAAGAAGTGCATTGAAGCATGTGAAGTTGAGGCTCTCGAGCTGGAATCTTCACTTAGACTTCCAGAGTATCTTAATGCAGTGATACCTGAAGAAGGCTTTAGGTCAAAGAATCGTGAGTCATTGGTTTCATTGTTGCAAGTACTGAAACAGAATGACGAGGTTCAGACCATCTCTGTTCCTGCAGGACTTCCTGGTTATGGTTCCATTTCTTGGTCAGCTCAGAAGTGTATTGCCTGTAACAAGTGCGTTGAAGCCTGCAAAGAAGACTGTCTCTCACTGCAGAAGACATATGATCTAGTGAGCGTCATTGGCGAAGTAGAACCACCACCAGTCGTAGAGATTCCTGATTGGGAGCCATTCATAATCTGCTTTGTGTGTTGGGAGTGCTCTCATGCAGCAGCTGACTTGGCAGGACTGATGCATCTACACTATCCCACCAATATACGAACAGTAAGAGTGCCTTGTAGTGGCGCAGTGGAACCCATTCAGATAATGACTGCATTGGAGAACGGAGTCGACGGGGTTCTAGTGACTGGATGCCTTCTCTCAGAATGTCACTATGGTGGTGATGACCCATTAGCTGGGAACTTCATGCAGGCGGACTTCGTGAAATTCTGGCAGAGTGTGTTTGAAGAGATTGGTCTGGCCGGTAGACTGTACATTGATTTCGCCTCAGCGGCCATGGGTATTAAGTTCGCTGAAATAGTGACAGAGTTTGTGGAGAAAATCAAGAATCTGGGACCCAGCCCTGTGAGGGGGAAACTGGAGGTGCAATCCTAATTGACAAAAAAGAAGGAAACAGAAGATCGTATTGGAGTCTTCATCTGTAGCTGCGGAACCAACATTGGTGGTGTAATCAATGTCAGGAAGCTTGCCCGGGAGTTTAAGGAATATCCAGGTGTTGTGTTCACCACATCCAATATGTTCACCTGCTCAAAAGATGGACAGGACACAATAGCCAAGCAAGTCAAAGAACATAATCTCACGGGTGTTGTTATTGGCGCTTGCACGCCAAAGCTCCATGAACAGTTATTCAGAGAGATTCTTGAAGAGAATGGTCTCAATCCCTTCCGTTTAGCCCAGGCAAACCTTCGAGAACATGACACGTGGATTCATGGAGACAACCCAGAAGAGGCATACAAAGTTGCCTACGACCTTGTCGTGGCCGCCATCGAACGGGCAAAGAAGCTGGAAGACATTGGATTTGAGGAATATCCGGTGGAAATGAGTGTTCTCGTGATAGGTGCTGGTATAGCTGGAATACAGTCTGCGCTTGACCTTGCTGACAAGGACATCAAGGTATACCTTGTAGAGAAGTACACGTCAATCGGAGGCTATATGGCCCGTCTGGAAAAGACCTTCCCTACACTTGACTGTTCGATGTGTATTCTATCTCCCAAACTGTCTGCAGTTGAACGTCACAAGAATATTGAGCTGCTCAGCTACTCTGAGGTCATTGAGGTTGAACGGGACTATGGTAACTTCAGGGTACGCATCAAGAAATACCCTAGATATGTTGACATAGAGAAATGTATCAACTGCGGGGCCTGTCAGAGAAACTGTCCTGCCACAGGCCCTGACGAGTGGAATCTCGGACTTGACGAGAGAAAGGCGGTTTACAAACCTTTTCCGCAAGCTGTCCCTGGAGTATTCTTCCTTGACAGAGAATCGTGCACTCATTGGACGAATGGATGCACTATCTGTTCCGAGAAATGTCCCAGTGATGCCATCTCATATAATGTTGAAGAGGAAGAGATAGAGCTCACTGTTGGTGCAATCGTTGCTGCAACAGGATTCAAAGAGATGGACATCAAGGAACTGCCCGAATACGGAGGGGGCAAATTCGACCGTGTGGTAACTGCAGGTCAGTATGGTCGTTTGCTAAGTCTGGTGGGACCAACTGAAGGCAAGGTACTCATGCCTCCGAAGTTTGAGCAGCTTCCTAAACGTATAGCGTATATCAACTGTGCAGGTTCAAGGGATGAGAAATGCCGTCCTTGGTGCTGTAACTTTGGATGTATGTACACATTAAGGCATGCAGAGATGACGCAGAGACTTTATCCTGATGACATTGAACAGTGGATCATCTATCATGAGCTTAGGGCTGGCGGCAAAGAGTACGAGCAGTTCTATAGAAGAGTGCGTGAGAGTGGAGTACGGTTCGTACGAGGATTCCCAAGTGATATGACTGAAGAAAAGGATGGAAGTATCTCATTCACAGTCTTTGATCAAGGGACTGGTAGTCTACTGCGTCTGAACTTTGACCTGGTGGTTCTGACCATGGCTATAGACCCATCGCCGGGAGCAGCTCATCTTGCTCACATGATTGGTGTGGATCGAAGTGAAGGTGGCTTCATGAAGGAGCTCCATCCTAAACTCGAACCGGTGAACACAAAATCAAGAGGTGTGTTCATCGCAGGAGCCTGTCAAAGCCCGAAGGACATTCCCGCTAGCGTCGCTGACGGAAAAGCTGCGGCAAGTGCAGCTGCATCTCATGTGCTCAAGGGCAAGGTCCGAGTGCAGATGGACAAGGCTGTTGTTGACGAATCTCTTTGTATTGGATGTGGTCTCTGCGAGAAGGTCTGTCCATTCGCTGCAATATCCATGACTATCAAGGATGACGCAAAAGAACTGGCTGAAATCAGTTCAATTCTCTGTACAGGCTGTGGAAAGTGTCAGGTTGTGTGTCCAACTGGAGCCATCTCACGAAGGCATTTCACAACCGAACAGATAGAGGCTGAAATACTCGGTCTCATTTCAGCTCACAAAGAACGTGAGCAGGCAGAGAAGTCTTCTGGAGGCGCATCAACATGACCGTAACTCGAAACAAGCTAGAACCTCTGGAAGTTCTTATCGACCCAATTGACATGTCGAAGCTTGACCCGGGTTTTAGAAGAGAGATACAGAGCATGCCAAATGCTGAAGATCTATCTGCATGTTTTGCCTGCTCAACCTGCACAGCCGCATGTCCAGTAGCAAATGTTTGGGATATCAAACCACATCAGCTGATTCGGATGATTCTCCTTGGGATGCGCGAAAAGGTGCTCTCCTCGAAGGAGATCTGGCTCTGTTTGACATGCTTTGAGTGTCAGGAACGATGTCCTCAACTTGTGCGCGTTACAGACATCTTCTTTGACTGCAAGAACCTCGCAGCTGAAGTGGGATCCGTTCCAAGTAGTATTATCGCACTTGGAAGAGAGCTCATCGAAAAGGGTCAGCTCTACACTGTCACTGCTGATTGGGAGCGGGAGGACATGAACCTCGAACCAGAGGTGCCAGGTCTCTCAACTGAACCTGTGAAAAAGATTCTTAGTGAAACACGCACAGGAAGACTTGTCAGGGAGGGGAAGTGAC
>PJET01000008.1 GCA_002825515.1 Candidatus Thorarchaeota archaeon MP11T_1
GTATTACTACCTTTCAGCCTTCATGGAATCATCCCATAGAAAAATTGATCTCTCCCTGTCCTAGGACAGATTACGATTACAGGATCTCTGGATGATTGCGAAGATAGTCCATTGTGTGCAGATTCACAAAGGTCTGGGAACGATATCTCTCATGGAATTGCTGAAGGTCAATCTTGGTATCTATATCCGCCCACTCAGGTAACACAAGTATCTGGTGAGTTATTGATTCTAATTTTGACAGAGTGTCCTGAAATACCGTTTCTGTACTCCATGATATATTTTCGAAAGCATCAGGAGTGAAGACGTCGCGTGAAAATCCAATTAGGTAATAACCTCCGTCCGTCGCTGGTCCAAGTACGGCTTTATGCGTTTTAAAACCAGAAATCGCTTTTTCTAGAATATCAATGGGAAGATCTGGACTATCACTCGCGAGTGCAATAACATGATCATACTTTTTCTCAAACATGGTGAGAAATCCATTTTGGAGTCGTTTCCCGAGATTCATGCCTTTTTGTTGAAAAAACTGATACGAAGGCCCAAGCCATCTTTCAAACCGCCCCTGAGCAGCAGGAGGATACACTGCAATGTGAAAGGGAATGTCAAGTGATTGTACAGTTGTGAGTGTATCTTGAATAAACATCCTATATAGGTCAGTTGCAGCATTCTTTCCTATAGATTGTGCAAGCCTTGCCTTGACCTTGCCTATCTCAGGGTACTTCATCATGATGAATATCCCGGGACGAAATGTGTTCACAGTATTTTCCGTATTCACACCTTATTCTATCCTTAATTATTGGCCAAGAGCGCCACCACAAGAAGATCCCAATCCAGCAGTACAGCCAAAACAATGTTGTCCAGTAACGATTTCCCGAGTTCTATGAGTATCTGGATCAAATTGATGGATATACTTAGGTGTCTTAAAGACAGGCAATTTGAGGGCGAAATTGAAGTCACAATCATAGATTATACCATCCCACCCAACACACAGCTGATGTCGACACATCAAGTTCTCCAAGACAGAAGGATTGAACGTGTTCTCGAGCAGCTCCTGATATTGTATCGCTTGTTTCTCTGCTTCCAACATTTGCTTAAATCGTCCGATTGGCATGTTAGTGATGGTCAAAAGACGGTTGAACTGGATTCCCCACTCTGATGAAAGCCGCTCTCTGTAAGTTTCCTCTAGCTGGGCTTGATTAGGAGGCAAAGAGGCATTTTCGGGATTAAAAACCAAATCTAATTCTAGCTCAGAGTTCGCCCCATAGCCAAGTTCGTTGAGTGTTTTTAGGACTTGAATGCTCTTCTTGAACACACCAGTCCCCCGTACATGATCCACATCAGCTTCTATGTAGCATGGAAATGAACCAACAAGTCGAATCTGAAGGTCTCTATACATGTCCATTAGTCCACGCTTTGATGAGTCTAATAGTACTGTGAGGTTAGTACGAACTTGGATAGTATGATCTCTCTCAGTCAAAGCTTCAAGAAATCGGGGAAGGAAGGGATTCAATTCAGGCGCTCCGCCTGTGATATCTATGAATCCTGGACGTAGGTGTTCTGCAACCTCAAGGATAGTTTCCATTATACTCCATGCCATAAAATCCTCGCTGCCAGGTGTGGCTTGTACATGACAGTGAGTACAGAGCTGATTGCATCGATTCCCTATATTCACTTGAAGGATCTCATGAGATAGACCCGTTAATTTGGAGCCAGTTTCGGCAAGTATGCGTTGAGAAAATGTTGCCATTTTCACTCCGTTTTTACACCATATTGATATAGATTTCGAGATTTTTATCGAATCAGAAGAAGAAACCTCGCACAAGAAACTATGAGTTTCCAACAACATCTTTTGGTTTGCTGTCCAAGAATAGATAAGTTTTGAATACAATTTGTCATATAAAACCTGTTCAGTAAAAATGGTGACGAGAATAAATCCTGAGGATGTATTCTGATGGAAGGAACAACACAAAGACGAGTCTTGCTTCTTGTTGGTTTCTTCTTAGTGCTATTCCTAATACTAGTAGGTCCTAGCATCATTCCAATGTTTCCTACGTTTCCGGGACAAAAAGAGGTCATATATTCAAGTCCTGGCGAAAGTATCAGTTTAAACAACGGGGAATGGTTTTGTAGGGAGTTCGTGATTGATGATGACCATCGAGATTATGGGGTTGGTGTTGAGGGCGTCTTATTTAGCCATAACAAAAATGAAGACAATATCATACTAGAATTCGGTCATGCACATATGTCATTTTACAGTTTTATGGCACTCAACGAGTCTGACAAGATTGATTCGTTTGAGGGCTATGGTAGTGGAGGTGCTTGGGGTCCGACAGGTACAGAATACACCTCCGGTTATTCCGGTGTGAATTTTGTTGGCATATACATTTGGGCTGTTCGTTTCATTGATCTAAATAACAGTTCAGCTGTCTTTCAGACGGATTTTGAAGTACGTCTTCAACATATGTAGTTTACAAACGTCAGATGCAATCAGAGCTCACTCCATAATCCTTTTATTGGAATCCCCGCGGTTTCGAGTAGTTCTGGCCAGCTACTAGGCTAAAAGACCAATTGGTGATGATTATGGGAAAGCGACCCGGACATTGCTACAGAGAATGTGATAGACAGCCATTCGTGAGAAAGCGGTACATCCACAGACAGCCCGCTAGCAGATTGACTAGCTTCGACATGGGTAATGCAAGTGGTGACTTTGAAGTAGAGCTATCACTAGTTGGTCTTGAACGGTGCCAAATCAGACATCAAGCCCTGGAGGCTGCACGTATCGCCTCCAATAGAGAGATGACCAAAAAGGTAGGCAGGCTGAACTATCATCTGAGAATGCGTGTCAAACCCTACCACTATCTTCGTGAGAACAAGATGATCTCTGGAGCTGGGGCTGACCGTGTACAGGATGGTATGCGTAGGGCTTGGGGCAAAGTGATAGGTCTTGCCGCACGAGTCCGACCCGGGCAACCATTGATTACAGTTAGAGTGAACCCTCGACATTTGGGTCCAGCAATGACTGCCCTGAAGAAAGCAGCACCAAAGATGCCTACTCCCTGCAAGATAGTCTTCGACAAGATTGACCCTGATTTGAAGCGTAAGATGGGCTATGGGATTTAATCTTCCAGCTTCTTGTGTTCATTTACAAATTCACTGATCCGCCTGATGACTCCAGTAAGGGTAGAAACCTCCCTCCCAGTCATATAGGCTCTTCCTAGAAGATTTCTAAAGACCTGTTTTGCGATTGGGATTTTATGCTCCTTGAGGTTCAGATGATCAATTATAACATCATAAAATTTGTACACTTGTTCTCGTTCCTGATATGTTGCGGCTCGTGCCTCATAGGGCTTTCGTGGCTCTTCTGGAGCGTATTTTGAAAACAAATGATATAGTACAATTGAAACAGCGTGACTAAGATTGAGACTTGGATACTCCTTTGATGCAGGTATTGTAAAGGCAAGATCGCACAACGCCATCTCATCGTTGAACAATCCTGTGCTCTCTCTTCCAAAAACGATTGCAATTCGACTATCAATCGCATTTGGGTCTGGCAATTCAGAGAGTGGCACCAATGCTCTTGTGACGCTGTGATTTCCTCCTGTTCTTGCCGTTGCAGCCCATGCCAGGTCAATATCAACGAGAGCAGCATCTAGACTCTCAAAAATACCCGCATTGTCTAAGATCTCATGGGCATGCACTGATAGCATCTGAGCAAATTGGTCCTTTCGATGGTCTTCTCCCACTATTCGCAGCTCGTGCACTCCAAAGTTCGCTAAAGCTCTAGTCACAAATCCAATGTTTCCAGGGTTCTCTGGACCCACTAGAACCACAACCAAGTTTGGTAACTCTGTCAACTATAATCCCTACCTGTGGGCTAGCTGTAATACATCTCCATCCTGAAGTGGATAATTTAGACCTACAGTTCTTCTCTTAATCTTGTCATTGTCTCGGAGTATAACAGCAGAACGGAACCTTTCTACAAAAAGTTCTTTGTGTACCTTTCGCGCTGCATCTTCAACTATTGAACCTTCAGGAAGTACAATAGGTTTATTCTCTCTCCTCTTTCCTGGAATCTTTGTGTAGACACGAAGAATATCAAGATGTTCGTAGAAAGCCCAACTCATACCATCGAGATTCTCTTTTTTCAATGCAGAAGTTGGGATTATGTCAAATCGATGGCTGTAATTCTTTTCTAGCTCCTTGAATCTGGCTTCAGATCCTTCTGCATCACCCTTTGTAGCCACAATCATTGCTCGAACGTATGCAACACTTGAGTCCATTGCGTCAACTAGCTGTTCGAATGTTGCTGGCTTCTGAAACCTCACGATTATGTTTGTGATCCTGCGTGCTTTGAGATATTCCTTGACCTCTTCAATGTCACCTTGAAAATTCTGGGCACCATAGATCATATGGCCCCCCAATCCAACTCTCTCTACTCTGATTGCAGACTTTTCCTTGTTAAGGCGAATTCGTGCAGCATCCAACTCTCCAAGAATAATCCTCAGCTGCTCTTCAATATCCTGAGAAAGATCAATGACCAGAGCAATACAATCAGTGTTTCTAGCAACAGACAATGCTTGCCGACCAATTCCTGCTTCATTGCTACCTTCAAAGACACCTGGAAGCTCTACCAATTGAATATTGATGTCCTCCAGAGTTAACATTGCAGGAGTGGGAATTGGTGTTGTGAATGGATAGTTGCCAACATCCAGCTCTGCATTTGTTACAGCATTAATCAATGTTGATTTACCACTATTTGTAACACCAATAAGGCAGATCTGACCAGCTCCCTCTTTTCGTACAACGCCTTCCTCTGTACTACCGCTTCGGCGTGAACGTTCCTGTTCTCGTTTCTTCTCTAGCTGAGCTTTGAGAGTAGCTAATTTTTTCCTGTAGTCTCCTACCATTCTCTCTGCACCCTTGTGTCTTGGTGCAAGAGATAGAAGTTTTTCAAGCTCTACTATCCGCTGAGCGAGGTCTTCAGTTTCCTCGTAAACAATCCTCTGCTTATCGAATTCAGGGGTCACATTGGTAGGCAAAGAATCACACTCAACGACTGATTTCACTGAAAGACTGAGAATCTATTATTATGAAGCTTTCTTCATGGTTTGTTTTCTGTCTTGTCTGCTGACAGATTGGTGTCAAGAATATATCGTTCTGGATTTGGTGATGGAACTTGAATTATTTCTGAGTTCCAAAGTTCAATAATCTCGTCATATGATGAACGTATCAATTCAATTCCATTATCCATAGTGAACGTATCGTCAGGCTCGAGCTTCTGAGCTATTTCAATCGCTTTTAGCAGGAAGAATGAGATTGATCTTTCGTCGGGTGACACCCTTCTCAATGATTTTCCGAGAAATGAAATCACCATTAAATCATCCAGAGTCCCTATTGCTATAGACACGATCACATCTTGCCTAAGGCTTCCTGAAAGAAATAATCCAACATTGATGCATCTGCATGCAGTCACGACTTCTAGACTGTTTTGTCCTGATTTTACAGAGCTTTTGTCTATTGGAAACTTTTCGAATCTCACTAGATAGCGGCGCATGCGCATCACAACTTTGGAAACTTACGTGTACATTCATTGAAGCCCTGGAAAACCAGGGATAGCTCCCTTTCGCCCTCGTCGCTGTTTTCCCATTTGTTTCATCATCTTCTTCATCTGTTCGTGTTGCTTCAAGAGGTCTCTGACATCCTTCTGAGAAGTTCCAGAACCCTTCGCAATACGCTTGATTCTTGATGATTTAATCAGCTTGGGTTCTTCAAGCTCTGCCTTGGTCATTGAATTCATGATGACTTCCCAACGTTTCATGTTCTCTTCTTGAATCTCAGCGATACCATCAGGAAGTTTGTACTGAAGGCCTAGCATTTCCATTACTTTTCCAATGGGTCCCATCTTCTTGAGCTGCTTCATCTGAGCCATCATGTCTTTTAGAGTGAACTGCCCCTTCATTATGCGTTTGGCTGCATCTTCTTCAACCTCTATCTGAGCTTCTTTGACCTTCTCAATCAGCCCTCGAATGTCTGACATACCAAGAAGACGCCCAGCGAATTTTGTTGGGTTGAAAGGTTCAATCGCATCCATACCCTCTCCAACACCAATGAATTTGATAGGCGCTTGTGTTGCAGCCACAGCAGAGAGGGCACCACCTCCTTTGGCACTTCCATCAAGTTTGGTCACTATTATCGATCCAATGTCTGTAGCTTTCTTGAACGCAGCAGCCTGGACTCCTGCTTGTTGACCAAGAGTACCATCTACTACAAGCACAATCTCCTGAGGTCTCACGCTCTTTGAGATATCGCGCATCTCCTTGATTAGTCCCGTTTCTTCTCTGTGCCTACCTGAAGTGTCCAAGAGAATGAGTTCGATTCCTTTCTTTTGCATCTCTTTGACGCCTTGCTTTGCTAGTTTTGTAGCATCTTTTTCGTTCTCATCTCCCCAGAATGGCACATTTGATTTCTCGGCTAACTGCTTCAATTGATTATATGCTCCAGGTCTAAAGTTGTCTGCACAGATTACTCCAGTCCTAATACCTCTCTTCTGATAGTAACGCGCTAGTTTTCCAATTGTGGTTGTCTTACCAGATCCTTGAATACCAACCATCATGACAAGGTTAGGCTTTCCTGGATTGATTGTTAGAGGAACGGTCTTTTCCCCAAGGAAGAACGCTAAGGTGTCCCACACAACACGGACAATATGCTCACGACGGGACACACCTCTCGGCAGTTTTTCATCCAATGCTTGTTCCTGTACTCTCTTGGTAATTTCCATCACAAGATTGACATCTACGTCAGCAACCAACAATGCACGTTGGATATCTTTCACTAACTCCTTCACAAGTTCTTCATCTACCACACTAGCACCAAAGAGCCTCTTCAGAGCCGAGTTTAGTGATTTTCCTAGACCTTCTAGAACCAAGACAATTCCACCGTTTTCTGGGACTGCTCCATCGGTTGTCCATATCAACCTTCGCCTTTGAGAAGATGACGCTTATTCGCGCTCTTAATGATAAGGTCTAAAACTGGGTGAATGATATGATGAAGCTGCGTGGGATATGATATGTCTGAGAAAATCGGTGCTGAAAAAATCAGAATTGTCAAAATTCATGATGGAACTGTGATTGATCACATCAGAGCTGGAAAAGCCTTAGAGGTTCTCAAGATTTTAGGAATCACTGGTAAAGAGGGGCATGTTGTTTCTTTGGCCATGAACATAAGCAGTTCGAAGATAGGGAAAAAGGACATTGTGAAAGTTGAACATCGATTACTCAAAGAAGAAGAGGTTGCACGGATCGCACTTGTGGCACCCGAAGCCACAATCAACCTTATTGAGGACTTCAAAGTCATAAAGAAGACACGTGTTGAGCTGCCTGAGATAATTGCTGATATCTTTAGATGTCCTAATCAACGATGTGTGACAAATAAGGAAAGAGAACCAATCCGTAGTAAGTATGAGGTGGTTTCAAGAACCCCCGTTCAGCTAAAATGCTTATATTGTTGGACTATTGTAGAGGAGCAAGACATCATTACTCAATTTGCAGGCTAGTTTTTTATAATCGTGTTCATTCCAAATGCTTTTTAGTGGACAGCTAAAGGCATGAGCCAAGTCCGACTACAGTGGTAGCTACCATGTCGAGTGATAAGATTGCAGTGATAGGTGATAGGGACACAGTCACCGGGTTTCGATTGGTCGGTGTAAGCGAATGCGCTGTTCCGAAAACCCCTGCTGAGACCCGTGATTTGCTCTATCAGTTCTTCAGAGACCCTGCCATGGGACTCATCATCATTACCGAACCTCTAGCTGCAGAGGTAGAAGATGCAATCGTTGAGCTTTCACAATCACCCGTACCAGTTATATTGCTGGTACCAGACAGAGATGGAACCACTGGCGCCTATGAAACAGTGCTAAAAGAGCTGATTCGCAGAGCTGTTGGAATCGAGATTAACATCTAGACCAAGATTGAACTGGAGATGTAAACATTGACAAGAGTAACTGGGCGTATTGAAAGTATTGCGGGACCTGTAGTCAAGTGCTCTGGCATTCCTGCTGTCCGTATGTATGAAGTCGTGCGAGTAGGACACCAACAGCTAATTGGTGAAGTGATTGAGGTCGGAGAAGAAGAGTTTACAGCTCAGGTCTATGAGGAAACATCAGGGATTGCTCCTGGTGAGCCAGTAGTAGCCACTGGGGACTCCCTTTCAGTAGAGCTTGGTCCTGGTCTTCTTGGATCAATCTATGATGGTATTCAGAGACCATTACCTGACCTACGAGATCTATCTGGTGACTTTATCACAAGAGGCCTCAGTGTTGAGGGTCTCAACAAGGAGAAGAAATGGGAGTTCAACCCTTCTGCAAAAGTTGGAGACAAAGTTGAACCTGGTGACATAATTGGTGAGGTTCCTGAAACAGGTATTATCACATCTCGGATTTTAATTCCTCTGGGCGTAGAAGGCGAGATTGTTGAGATGGTAAAGAAGGGTGAGTACACAGTCAATGAAACCATCTGCAAAGTAAGGGACCAACATGGTGATGTCCATAATGTCATGATGATGCAGAGGACACCTGTTCGAGTTGGTCGACCCTTCAAAGATCGTGTTGGGATGGACACTCCTTTGGTTACAGGACAGCGTGTCATTGATACCTTTATGCCTCAAGCAAAGGGTGGTACAGGTGCCATTCCTGGAGGTTTTGGAACTGGAAAAACAGTCACACTCCATCAGTTTGCAAAGTGGGCTGATGCTCAGGTTGTTGTCTATGTTGGCTGTGGTGAACGTGGGAATGAGATGACTGAGGCGCTTGAGGAGTGGCCACATCTGAAAGACCCAAAGACCGGTCGTCCCTTGATGGAACGTACAGTCCTGATTGCCAACACATCTAACATGCCAGTTGCGGCACGTGAAGCTTCTATCTATGTAGCTGTCACACTTGCTGAATACTTTAGAGACCAGGGTTATGACGTTGCTCTGATGGCTGACTCGACCTCCCGGTGGGCTGAGGCATTACGTGAGATTTCAGGTCGTCTTGGCCAGCTCCCTTCTGAAGAGGGCTATCCTGCTTACCTTGGCTCACGACTTGCTCAGTTCTATGAACGTGGTGGTAGAGTGAAGACACTTGGGTCCGAAGAAAAACTTGGCTCAATTACAATCTGTGGGGCAGTTTCACCACCTGGAGGTGACTTCTCAGAACCAGTCACTCAAGCGACTCTAAGAATCGTCAAAGTGTTCTGGGCACTGGATAAGGATCTTGCAGCCCGAAGATTCTTTCCTGCTATTAACACACTGACAAGCTATTCACTTTACTTTGGCACTCTTGAGAAGTGGCAAAGAATGAACATGGGTGAAGACTGGCCTGAGCTAGTCAAGGAAGCATTAGCTCTCTTACAGAAGGATCAAGAACTTAGAGAGATTGTACAGCTTGTAGGCCCTGATGCACTTCCTGAATCTGAGCGTGCAATTCTGGAAGCTGCACGGATGATTAAGGAAGACTTTCTAACACAAAGTGCACTTCATGAGATTGACACTTTCTCCCCAATGGGTAAGACCTATCGCATGTTGAGAATCATCATCAACTTCACAAAAAAGATGACAGAGGCTGTGCAGTTGGGTGTTCACGTTCGAAGAATCCTAGAGCTCAGTGTTCTAGATAACATTGCAAGAATGAAGATTGCACCTTGGGACTCATACGATGAAACGATGGATGCCATTGAACGAAAGGTGGAAGGTGAGTTTCAATCACTACTTCAAGAGCTATCTGAATCCGGTGTGTTGTACCAAGAAAGTGTACAATAGAGTACGAAAGCCAATCTGAAAATTCGTGACCTTTATCGCTAACAGTGTTATTTAGTAATCAGACATGAAGCGAACAAGACAGCTTGAATCATTACATGATGCAATTAAAAATTGTACACTTTGTCCTCTACATAAAACTCGTACAAATGCAGTTCCTGGGGAAGGGTCTGTAAATTCAGATGTGATGTTTATTGGCGAGGCTCCTGGTGCGAGTGAAGACGAGTCCGGACGTCCATTCGTTGGCAAATCTGGTGAGCTCCTAGCATTAATGATTCAAGAGATTGGTCTTTCAAGAGATGAAGTCTTTATTACATCAATTCTGAAATCGAGACCTCCAAACAATCGGACTCCTAATCAGACTGAAATCAATACGTGCAGACCATACCTTGAACAGCAGATTGAGATAATCAATCCCAAAGTCATAGTTCTCTTAGGAGGAGTAGCAATTACCTCATTTCGGGGTCCATGCAAGATTTCAGAAGTACACGGCAAGTTCTATGAGACCAACAATAGATTATACTTTATGACTTATCATCCAGCGGCTGCACTCAGATTTCCTAAGATCAAAACTACAATGAGGAAAGATTTTCAAATTCTTAAAAAGAACCTCGTTTGAGTGGTCATTATATCCAATCATACCAACTCCCTTCTATGAGTCACATGGACACTCTAGTGCTTCTGATGTTACAGTCGCCATTTGATATGCCGGTGCCAGAAACATGGTTCAGCACATTAGGTGAGATACTCAATGCTCTTTTTGCACTAGCAATTCGTGGCTACCTAATTTTTGTCCTGATTGGGATGATGATATATGCAACTGGGCTTAGTGATGGTCTAGCAAAATCTCTAGTGGCAGCAGGAATAGCTCTATTCTTCGGTGGGCCTCTTATCATCAATCTATTTGCTCAGATTAGTGGAGTTGAAACAATCACACTTGAAAGCGCAACAAGTGCTTGGCTACATCTTCTTGGTATGACTGATGCAGAGTTTATCTCTATTTTAGTTTGGCTTGGGGATGTCATTGTTGCCATCTGTTTACTTGCTGGAGCTATTTTGTATTTCACACCCAGTGCGAACGATATGACTGGAAAGGGTAGGTCTCTGATAGTTCGAGCACTAATATTGACACCAATTCTCGCGTTTTTCCATGTCGCCGCATGGTTATAGAGCACTTCGCAACTCTTAAAACTCTGCTACTTTTACGACATCGAAGCCCTGAACAAAAGACAATGGCGGTTTCAATAATGTCTAAAGAGTCCTCAATTGTTTACAGAACAGTTTCTGACGTTAGTGGTCCATTACTTGTTGTCGAAAAGACTCATGATGTGTCATACAATGAAGTTGTGAAAATCAGATCTCCCGCCGGAGAGTTACTAACAGGTACTGTTCTAGAAACGGGAAAGGGACGCGCTGTGATTCAAGTATTTGAAGGGACAAGCGGTCTTGATACAGATACTACAGCTGTACGTTTTACAGGTGACACACTTAAGCTCCCTGTTTCATCTGAGATTCTAGGTAGGGTTCTTGATGGCGCTGGAAACCCATTGGACAAAGGTCCCCCGCTCACTGCTGAGGACCATTGGGACATTTACGGTTCTCCTATCAATCCCTATGCACGACAATATCCACGACAACCTATCCAGACTGGTGTATCAGCGATTGATGGACTCAACACTCTTGTTCGTGGACAGAAACTCCCAATCTTCTCAGGATCTGGACTCCCTCATAATAGACTTGCTGCACAGATTGTCAGACAAGCTAAGATTCCTGGTGAGGAAGGTGAGTTCGCTATCGTATTTGGAGCCATGGGTATTACAGCCACTGAGGCACAATATTTTATGCAGTCCTTTGAAGAAACTGGTGCTCTCGAACATACCACCCTCTTTCTGAACTTGGCAAATGACCCAGCAATTGAACGTATCATCACACCAAGGGCGGCTCTCACTGCGGCTGAATATTTAGCATACACAGCTGATATGCATGTGCTAGTCATCCTTACAGACATGACAAACTATGCTGAGGCGCTCCGTGAGATTAGTGCTGCAAGATCCGAAGTACCTGGCCGTCGTGGCTATCCCGGTTATCTCTACACCGACCTCAGTCTTATCTATGAACGCGCAGGTCGTATTCATGGGCGAAATGGTACAATCACTCAGATGCCAATTCTATCCATGCCTCAGGATGATATGACCCATCCTATTCCAGACCTCACGGGCTACATCACTGAAGGTCAGATCATCGTTGGAAGAGGATTACATAGACGTGGCATATTCCCACCAATAGACCCTGGCCCATCACTAAGCAGATTGATGAAAGAAGGAATCGGTGAAGGAATGACACGATTCGATCACAAGGAAATACAGGCACAGCTTTACTATGCCTATTCTGAAGGCCGTGACCTTAGAGACCTTGTTGCAGTCGTAGGATCAGAGGCTTTGACAGACCGAGATCAGAAGTATCTCAAGTTTGCAGATAGCTTTGAGGCCAAATTCATTAATCAAGGAGAATTCGAAGACCGTTCGTTTGAGCAGACTCTTGATATCGGATGGAACCTACTGAGTGACTTCCCAGAACGTGAACTCAAGCGTTGCGACCCAGAAACGATTTCATGGGCTCGCGATAAGGGTGTGTACAAACCAAGCTAAGTGAAGTTCAATATTCGTCATCACTATTCTTGGTCTTTAAGAATGGTGCTAGTTCATTCTAGACTGAGGAAGTCATAGTGAGGGTCTTAGTAATAGGTAGTTGTAGTAAGTAAAAGCTCTACAAAAACCCTAGACAACCAAAGTGCAATGAAATCGACCAAAAGCGCGATAGTCTTTACAAGCTTTCTACTTAAGCTGCTTTTCTTCCTCAAATCCCACCCCTCCTCATACGGAGTTATATGAAAGAATCGCCCTAAGTGTATCTTTGTAACCTGACAGGCTCTAATAAGCCTGTAAAACTCATGAAAGTCTTAACCACATTGTGAGGCTATGCTATTCCTCACCGATCCCGTGATGGAGGTAATGGTCTTTTTCCTTCTTTGAGCCAAAGCTTCTAAGACCATCAGTCTTTAACTGACCCTTTATCTCCCTAGCTTGCGATGGACTAATCTCATTTCTTTTCATGAGATAATCAATAATCTCAAGAGCTTGCGACACAGTGTCACATCTTCGAATATAATCCACCACATCCGGTGTGAATGTTTCTTTACCTCCCGTAGGGTCTGTTTCCTCCGCCATTGTCCGGACACCATCTATCTTCAATGTCTTAGTGGTTTTCTCTTCAAGCTCCCTACTTATAGCGGGAAACGCCTCACGAAATTCACCATCTTCAGACATAATCGTCACCAGACAACCATGACCTATGTGAGTCATGGCGTATCTCAAGAGTGTCTTCCGAAAATTGACTTATGAGCTTTGTCAAGACGGCGCTCGTCATTCTGTCATCATTTGCGCAAAAAAGACCATGGCAACTCATTTTGCAGCCTTTCTCCATCATTTGCCAGCGATAGAAATGAAATCCCGGTTTCTTTCTCAGCTCGCCGCCATCCTCCATATCCTCCATAGATTGCGGCACTCTGAATAACCCGACCTAACGACCGGTCCCCTATTGATAGCGCGGCCTGTATCCTTGCATTTCTTGGATCAAGCGATTCAATCGTTACTTTTGTCCTCTTCTTTACTCCTCTTTCAACTAGCTTCAATCTTCGACGCAGTTCATCTATCGGTGGTTGAGGTTCCCGTTCCCATCTGGTTTGTGCTTTTGGAATGAAGGGATTGACATTGGCGGTGACCCTCAAACCTGAGGTTTTTGCTAGTTTGACAATCATTTCAACTGAGGCATTGATATCATCATCTGTTTCCCCAGGAAGTCCAATAATGAAATAGAGTTTTAGTGCATTGTAACCACATCGCGCAGCCATTTCTACAGCAGTTTCGATATCAGAGTCCTGTAATCCTTTCCCAATTGATTTTCGTAGATTCGGTGATCCGGTTTCTGGGGCTATTGTTAGTGTTCGTTGTCCACTCTTGACTAGACATTCCAAGAGCGGCTCACTCACTGAGTCAGCACGTAGAGAAGGTACAGAAACTCCAAAACCTTGGTCTACAGTCCAACAAACAAGGTTTTCCAATCCGTCAAGATCACCAAGAGATGACCCTATCATAGATACCTTACTGACTGGTGTATTTTCAATTCCCGTTCCGATTAGATATTTCAGTCTATCAAGACTTCTAGTCCTTCTTGGCTGACAAACATGTCCAATGAGACAAAATCGACAGGAGTGACCGCAACCCCTAGTCACCTCAAGAAGAAACGACTTTCCGAACACAGGCTCAAGTCGTGAACCTTCTGAAACATCAGGAACAATCTGAGAAACAGGATAATCGAGCGAATCAAGATCAAGAATGACATTTCTGCCTATTTTTGGTCTTGGAATAGCTGGAACATATACGCCATTGAGTTCCACCAATCGTTCCAATATCTCTCTCCGCGAACTTCCAGATGCTACAACATCTACAATATCATGAATTATTACATCTCCTTCCCCAATCACAAACGCATCTACAAAATCAACGAAGGGCTCAGGATTTGCAGTGATAACTGGTCCACCAACAATTACTAAGGGGTCCTCTTCAGTTCTCTTTTCAGCAAGAACTGGAATATCACCTGAATCAAGCATCTGTACTAGATTGACTATATCCTCTTCATACGTGAGTGAGAACCCGATAATGTGATTCTGTTTCAGAGGTCTCTGACTATCAACTGAAAGAGTGGGAGATGGAGTATCATAGCGGAAGTATCTCTCGCATGATGTGTCCTCTCTTGAGTTTAAAATCGCATAGAAGATATGTAATGCAAGTCCGGTCATCCCTGCTCTGTATGTGGATGGATAACAGTATCCAAAAAGAACATCCACACTGCTCGAGTCCTTTACTATTGTGTTGAACTCTTTCAGTCTATTGGATGACAAAGCATCACTCCTCTCTATCGACGTTCTGCGTCTATTATAGATTGATCCTGTTTTGCAGTGACTAGCTTATGAGGTGCAATGTCCCGTTTAACGATAACACCGACTCCCGTCTGAGCCCCTTGATGAAGTACTATCCCAGGGCTTATCGATGTTCCAATACCAGTTTTTACATCATCACCAATGATAGCTCCAAGCTTTCGTCTCCCTGAGTTTATTCGTTCACCTTTTACAGTCGCAAAGATGGTTTCATTATCATGACGAAGGTTCGCGGTGATTGTTCCTGCACCAAAGTTTGATCGTTGGCCAATTATCGAATCACCAACATATGAGAGGTGTCCAACATTAGTGCCATCCATGATTATGGAGTTCTTGATCTCTACAGCATTGCCAATTTTGACCCTCTTTCCTAGGGAAGTATGTGGTCGAATATAGCAATTCGGCCCGATGACAGACTCTTTGTCTATGAAAACCGGGCCCTCAATATATGCTCCACTCTTCACAAGAGTGTCTTCTTCTATGATGACATTACCCTTCACAATCGCGCCATCTTCTACTGTGCCTTCGATACGTCTTTCTAATTGCTCAAGGCATAGCTTATTTGCCTCAAGCAAGTCCCATGGCTTTCCGATATCCAACCACCACGATGGTAATGAATAAGCCCCAACATTACCTCTCTCTATCAGCATAGATATCGAATCGGTTATCTCATATTCTCCTCTTGGGGAGAGTTCCGTCTTTTCTATTGCCTCCCATATTGGGTAGCTAATTGCATAGATTCCTGCATTCACAAGATTGCTAACCATTTGGTCCGGCTCAGGCTTTTCAATTAGAGCCTTAGCTTTACCTCTTTGCACTTTGACAATTCCATATGCGCTTGGGTTCTCAATTGGTTTCACTGAAAGTGTCAAGTCAAACTTTCGCTTCTTATGACGCTCTATAAGGCCCTCAAAGGTATTAGGACCAACCATCACATCACCATACATCAAAATTGCATTACTCTTTCCTACAAACTTCTTGGCACACCCTGCGGCATGAGCAGTTCCCTTTCGCTCCTTTTGGTCTACAAATGAAATCTTCATCTTCCACGAACGTGTTTCTACAGCTTCTCGAAGCTTACTTGCTTGGTATCCATAGACTACTAGAGTCTCCCTAATCCCTGCCTTTTCCAGTGCTTCCAATGTGTGAAATACCAACGGTTTTCCAGCAATAGGAAGAACGTGCTTAGGCTGGTTGGCGGATAGTGGCAACAATCTTGTCGAGTCGCCAGCTGCAAGTATGACGGCTTTTTTCATTGCTGGTCATCTAGCCCATGTTCTTCGGAGTTATAGACTTTCCCGCAATTAGATAAATGCACTTTCTAAGCCTTTGATTGTTTCTTTCAAACAAACACATTAACAATGTTAAGTTGTCGCAGTCACAAACCGCGACATATCACTACAGACTGCGTAAAGTTAATAAGTAACTTTGTAGTTCAAATAATCAGTTGATTGAGGCAATTTCTATTAGAAAACCTCACAAAATTGACAATTTAGAATGGGAAGGTATTCATAAATGATGAGTGATCAACAACTTCAAGAAGAGCTCAAGAACATGAAGCTCACAAAGAGTCAGATGATAGTCCTAGATATTCTCAGGAGCAGCGGTAAAGGTGGCGTTACACCAAAGCAGCTCTTGGACAAAGTGTCTTTTGCACCGCGAACTGTCAGATATGCTCTTAGAAAACTTTTGAAGAAGCAACTAATCAAGCGCGTACCATGCCTGCAGGACATGCGGCAATGGATCTACGTGCCTGCATAAACAAATGAAATTCCGACACTAGTAGCCCGCCGGGCTATTAGTTGTCGTGCAAAATATGACTTTGTTCATTTCTCAAAGCTTATAGTTTGAAGAAAGGTTGAATTCTGATGCAGGGGGCGAAACCAATCGACACGATACGCGTCTTGACTGGTGAAGAAGCAATCGATGCCTACAAAGTCCTAAGTGACGAGAGCCGCAGACAGATACTTCATGCCTTAAGAGCTCGTCGAATGTCCACATCGGAACTCATTGAGTTTCTCTCAAAACAAGACCCTCAGAAGGAAGTCAAACCTCAAACGGTCAGATATCACATCAAAGAGCTTGAGAAATGCGGCTTGGTTGAGCAAGATGGCTACGAACCAGCTGGAAATGGCGACAGTCATATCATGCAGAAGCTCTGGAGGGCAACTGCAGAGAACGTCTTCATAGCAACAGGCGACATGGATGAACTCCCCCAACGTGCGGAGTATGACTTGAATCGTACACTTGATATCGTTGGTACAATGAGGCAATTGGGTTTCGAGCTTAAGAATAAGCAAGAGATGAAAGAAGTAGCTGAGGCTATGACAAGACGAGACAAAATCTACATACGAGGACTTGAGTTTGCCAAGGAAAGCCTTGGTGAAATCTGTGAGATTGACCCAAAACTGTACGTATTATTCCGTAGTATTCTCAGCCTTGTTCGACTTGAAGAAACCGATTACCTAGAGTATTGGGAGACCAGTAGGAAAATCACAGATGTACTGCGTGAGGCCTATCAACGAGGAAAAGGCAAGAATCCTCGAGTTTACTAGCTCTTTGAGCCTGGGTATCGAGTAGTCAATAGACGTCTTATACGTCCTGCAATCTTCGGTCCAACACCTTTGACTTTCTGTAGTTCCTTCTGCTCCACTGAGAAGATTCTCTCCAAAGTACCGAATTCTGATAGAATGGCTCTAGAAGTGACTGTGTCGACACCTGGGAACCCGGATAGAATATATTCGAGCGCTTCCGCATCAGTCCCTTTTATATCACCTGTTCGTGTTCTAAGCGGTTTCTTCGACTCAATTTGTTCAAGATGTGCAATCCGATAAAGGACATTAGCTGTTTCCTCTGCGTTTCTAGTCCAAAGAATTGGAACTTGAATTCTGATTGCAATCGATGCGAGAGCTCCATAAATTGATGCGGGGTTCACTGCACGCAATCCGATAATTTGTTCTCCCTCAATTATGAGAACCGGACGACGATATGCTGAACGTAATGCCGATAACTGAACAAACAGCCTACCATCAATAAGTGATTGTATGAAATCGCCAGTTTCTTTACGTTCGATTGCTACATCCTCTGAAGCCACATAATCACCGATTTCTAGGCTCTCTCCAGATACCTCGACATCAAGTCTTGTAAGCTCACGAGCAACAGCTGTTGGAAGTTCTCGAGAATCAACAATGAGTCGAATACGATCATCTTGTTTCTTAGGAGCCTTGCTGGTCATGCGCTCTGAAACTTGCTCATCACTCTCACTAACAAACTCGTCAAGGCTTGTCTGCGTTTCCTCCTCTTCTTTCTCTGTTTCTTTAAGAGCTGATGGCATCTTCTTCAATTTGCTAATCACACTCCAATGGTAGAATTCGTCATGAGTTCCTTTCGCCACAAAGATTACCACACGTCCAGGTGATTGACGCCCTGTTCTACCCCGACGTTGTATATATGGTACAACAGAGGGCACACAGTCATAGAAAACCACCAAGTTGCACTCTGGTATGTCAAGGCCTTCTTCTCCTACTTGTGTGGCAACTAGAACATTAAACTCGTTATTTCTAAATCCATCAAGAATCTCGACTTGTTTTTTCTGGCTGAACCCCTTATCTGCGCCGCGAGAACTCTGTCCCACAAAACGACTGACACGTGCATCATCCAACTGCTCTAGTGTTTCACTTACTTCGACAGCTGTATCCCGAAAACGCGTGAATATCAAAATCCGTGAATCTAGATTGACTGATAGTTGCTCGCTCACTATCTCTAGTATCGCATCAGCCTTAGGATGCCTGTGTCCTCTATCGATTAGAGCTCCAAGTAGGTTCTCAAACTGCTTGAACTCTGATCTTGAAACGAGGTCTTTGACACCTTTCGAACTTTTCTTATTACGAATCTCTTCGTAGACTCCTTGAATATACCTATGAGTTGGCATCAACCCTTGGGTTCCTACAAACTCTAAGAGATGAACAACTCGTAGTAGAGCCGTGAGATTTCGAATGACAAGATACAATGCTTGAGGCGGTTTTGTGTATGAACCTATTTCCCTTCGAACCTCACTCTGAGTTTTCAAAATCTCTTTTCGAGTCATCCGCCGTGCATCTGGAAGATTGAAACCTTGATTGATTACAGGAGTTCTATATACATCAATGATGGAGTAGAGAATATCTCTTAAGACTTCAATCTCCGGAGGTATTTTGATGAACCGCATCTCAGAATCTACTGAAACGATATACTCACGAACATCTCTGCTTTTTTCATCTCTAACTTCAACGTGTGAAAGTCTGAGGTTATCGCACACCAATCTGATATGTTCCGCCTGATGACCAGGAGATGCCGTTAGTCCAAGACTCCTTCTGTTGACTCCTTGCTTCTCATATAGTTCAGCAACGAAAGTATATGCGTAGTTACCAACACCACGATGCGCCTCATCAAATACAACAAGTGATACAAGCTCTAGGGAATAGCTTCTCTGGACAAGATCATTTTGTAGAGCTTGAGGTGTCATTACAACGACTCGAGCCTCTTCCCAGATTTTCTGCCTTTGTTCTGGTGGATCATGTCCTGTCAAACATACGACTAAACCCTCATCAAAGTCTAACACTCTTCTGAGGTAGCGCGCCTGCTGGTCTACTAAAGGTCTAGAGGGAGCTAGGAAGAGAACTTTAGACTCTGGATACTGTACTAGGCGCTTAGCTGCAACGAGAGCCGCAATCACAGTCTTACCCAATCCGGTACTCAGAACAATCATTGTACTCTCTTTGGCTGCGACTTCAGCGAGGTTGACCTGATACGCTCTGAATTCGATACTATTCTTACGTATCATTGGGCCTTCCACATAGGACTCCGCGTTAACCAATATCAAAGCCTCGTAGACTATATCATTTCCACCTATCAGTGATAATACTCACTGTAAAAAGCCTCCTACAAACAAAAGTAATAGAGTAAGGAGCCAAATTGAAATGACCACAACGACTAAGGAAACCATGCCCAGTGTCGAAGCAGAGCTATACGAGTTAAGTATGCCAGGAAGACTGTTGGGAAAGGAGGTCTTGGACAATAGAGCCAGGCGAATTGGTATTGTGAGAAGCATCAGAATCGCCCTAAATCCAACACGGTCGGAGCTTATTGTAAAAGGCGCTGAAGTGGAATTCCCTGTTGATTTCTCAAAGGTGGATGCAGTTGGAACCGTGGTCCAGTTGAACTCCGTAGTGAAAGATGCAGAGGAAATTGAAGTCCATGATGTAATCAGGCTTCAGAAAGAGGTCCTAGATGACATCAAATCATACTTAGGCACCCGGTAAACACGTTACTTGGTTAATTCGAAGGGTTTATTGTGGTGAGTGCAGCTTTTCCACATCTGGAGGCATCTCCATGGATCTTACTGTGGAAAAACTAGCCAAGTTTATTGACCATACAGTTCTCAAACCTGAATCAACCAAGGCGAAAATAAAACAACTGTGTGATGAAGCAATTATCTATGATTTCGCAGCTGTCTGTATCAATCCAGTCCATACTGCATATGCTGCAGAACTATTGAGAAACACATCAGTGAAAGTGTGTGTAGTGGTAGGATTTCCTCTTGGCGCCACTTCCCCTGAGGTAAAAGCCTGCGAAACAGCTGATGTTGTTAGCGCTGGGGCGCAAGAGGTCGACATGGTCATGAATATTGGAGCTATGCGGGATGAAAATTATGACCTTGTTAAGCGTGATATTGAAGCAGTTATAGAAGCCTCTGGAGATGCTCATGTCAAAGTCATTCTTGAAACTGGTTTTCTCACGGATGACCAGAAACGAAAAGCGTGCATCATATGCAAGGAGGCTGGAGCTGATTTTGTTAAGACCTCCACTGGATTTGGCCCTATGGGAGCTACGCCTCACGATGTACGGCTAATGCGTGAGACAGTTGGTCCTTCAATAGGTGTCAAGGCAGCTGGTGGTATCCGGTCATTCAAAGATGCAATACGTGTGATAGATGCTGGAGCCAATCGTATTGGAACAAGTGCTGGTGTAGCTATCGTTGAAGACTTTCGGTGGGCTCAATATAGTGACTCATGGATGGCACCTGACAAGCCATGTTGGACTTGTCCAAGTCGGCAGGCGAACATGGCAAAGCAACCGAAGGAAGTTTACAAGTGGTACAAAGAGCGATGCCTCACATGTCCCGATAAAGAACACAATGTCTTCAATGATTAGGAGGTAAAAACATGTCAAAATCTTCTCTCTATTCAGATGCGCCACTCCTACATGTTTCACTGAGTGACAAGAGTATTCGTAAGGAGCCTCTCCCTCCTGATCTATTCAGACTCTATCTTGGAGGTAGAGGACTTGGAGTCAAGCTTCTATTCGATAGTCTTGCACCAGGAACAGATGCTCTTTCTCCTGATAACATACTCGTGTTTGCAGTGGGTCCATCAACTGCAACAAGTGTTCCAACTGCAGGAAGGTTTGTTGTAGTAACCAAATCTCCAACTACTGGTACTATATTTGACTCACATGCAGGAGGGTACTTTGGTGCTCAGCTGAGACGCGCAGGATTCGCAGCTGTTGTCTTTCATGGAAAAGCAGAAACTCCTGTGTATCTCTGGATCAATGATGATAGTGTCGAGCTCAAAGACGCCTCAAAACTTTGGGGAAAGGACACGTATACAACGACTGATGAGTTGTTGGAAGAAACCGATCCAAAAGCCCAAGTTGCATGTATTGGTCCGGCTGGAGAAAACTTGGGACTAATGGCCGCAATTATGACCGATAAGCATCGAGCTGCTGGTCGGGGTGGTGTAGGAGCTGTTATGGGGTCAAAGAACCTCAAAGCAATCGTTGCAAAGGGTACAGGAGAGGTTGGAGTACATGACCCCGAAAGACTCAAGGATGCAGTGGAACGTGCTCGAAGACTCATCAAGAAGAATGCTGTGACTGACAAATCACTCCCTATATATGGTACACCTGTGCTTGTGAGTGTGGCGAATGAACTGGGGATGCTTCCTACACATAACTTCCAAGAGGGCACATTTAATGATGCAGAGGGAGTATCTGGCGAAAAGCTCCTTGAACGATTTTCAGCAGGAACATATCATTGTCATGGTTGTCCTATTGGGTGCGGACGTGTCAGTCTAATTCAAGGAAAGAAAGTAGGTGGACCTGAATATGAGTCTCTCTGGGCTCTTGGTCCTCAGTGCGGAATAAATGACTTAGAATGGATTGCTATTGCTAATGACACCTGTAACCGTCTTGGTCTAGACACAATATCCACAGGATCTACCATTGGGGCTGCAATGGAGCTTGTAGAAAAGGGCAAGCTTGAAGCACCTTTAAGATTCGGCGACACAAATGGACTACTCGATATCATCGATGATATCGCTCATATGCGAGGACTCGGAGCTGAAATAAGCGAGGGATCAAAAAGACTAGCTGAGAGGTATGGAGCCTCTGAGCTCGCAATGCAAGTAAAAGGGCTTGAACTCCCTGCATATGATCCGCGGGGTGCACAGGGACATGCTCTTGGTTATGCTACCTCGAACCGTGGAGGCTGTCATCTAAGGTCATATTTAATCGGACCAGAGGTCTTGGGTTCCCCTGTTCTTGTTGACAGAGATCGGCCAGATGGAAAAGCGGATTTAGTGATGCTCTATCAGGACCTGTCAGCGGCAATGGACTGTATGGTTGTCTGTAGGTTCACAAACTTTGCATGGACTGTTGATGACTATGCAGAAATGGTTTCTGCTGGAACAGGGCTAAATCTCACTGGCCGGGCTTTGCTTCAATTAGGTGAACGAATCTATAACCTCGAGCGTCTCTTCAATATCCGCGAAGGATTCACCTTTGAAGATGACACTCTTCCACCGAGGTTCTTCAAACCGCTTCCAGAGGGTGGCTCAAGAAAACGAATTGTACACCTTGATAGGATGCTAACAGAGTACTACAAACTTCGCGGCTGGGATAAAGAAGGTCAACCAACAACAGACACGCTGAAGAAACTTGACATCCCTATAACAACAGGGAAATAGCTTTCCTTAGTGGTGCCATCAAAGCTCATGGAGATGGACCCAACTGGCCAGAGGTAATAGAAGACACAGGAAATTCCGAAGAGGCCATGCTCCGTATCTCGCTAAGATCCGTTTCTTCTGGTGTGACACATGTAACGTTCCCAGAATCGCTCTCACCGAATGCAAAACTTGCGGAACAAAGCCTAGAACGGTTGATATCTCTCCACCAGGAGACCCATTCCCTGCTATGGATGGCCATCTTGAAAAGGCAAAGAAAGCTCTTGACGCGCAATTTGGCCAGGGAGTTGGAGAATCAATCCTGCCATCAAACAAGACCATTGTGATGAATAAAGTCCCATCACTCGATGCGATGTATGAGATAGTAGTAGATGGCTACATCGTTGGCCGATTAAGGTTTGAAATCAAAAAACTGACATACACATTCTTACTCTCCCTTGAAGGCGCACGTAGAATAGGGGCTGCGAGTAAACAAAAATGGGTCTCAATACATGATGGAGTCCTGAAATACCTGATGAATGGAGCCAACCTTATGGTTCCCGGAATTGCAGGATGTGACTCAGAAATTCAGGTTGACGACGAGGTGTGGCTGATTGATTCTAATGGCCTAATTGTTGCTTCGGGTATATCCCGGATGACAGGGGAAGAGATGGCAATAGAGAAGAAAGGTTTTGCAGTGAAAATTCGAGCAGTTGCAGAGCCTGCGGCTTCTTCTAACAATACAAAGGCATCCACATGGGAGGATGTTGTAAAGTCTAATTTTGATGATCTAACCAAAGTCGAAGATGAAGCCATCTCCTTCATCAAAAGGACAGCTGCAAAGCAAGACATACCAGTAGTTGTTGGTTTCAGCGGTGGCAAGGACTCCCTTGTAACTTACTTAGTTGTGGAAAAAGCAATGGGACTCAGTCCACCAGTCTTCTTCATGGACACAGGCATCGAACTTCCTGAAACTGTTGAGTACATCCGAAACTTTGCAGAAACACGAAAGGTCCCTATCGTTGGACAAGATGCTGGCGATAGATTCTGGGAATCAGTTGATGTGTTTGGACCTCCTGCCCGTGATTTTCGCTGGTGTTGTAAAGTGTTGAAGCTCGGTCCAGCAGCCACCTCTATTGCAGAGGAGATGGGAGGAGAAACACTTAGTTTCATGGGACAACGAAAATTGGAGTCATTTCAGCGGTCTATTGAACCACGTGTCACAGAGAACCCGTGGGTTCCTGGTCAGGTTTCTGCAAATCCAATCCAAAATTGGAACGCTCTTGAGGTGTGGCTATATATATTCAGAGAAAATGCTGCCTTCAATCCGCTATACAACCAAGGATACCATAGAATGGGTTGCTATCTTTGTCCTTCATCACCTCTGGCTGAGTTAGCGAGTCTAAGGGAAACTCATCCAGAGTATCACGCTAAATGGGCTTCTATGATGCAAGAATGGGCAAAGAAGTATGGATTTCCAAGCGAATGGATTGAGATGGGTTTCTGGCGATGGAAAAAACTCCCTAAGGGGCAGATGAATCTAGTCAACAAACTTGGTCTGGATATCAAACCCGACCGATCCAGTCCAGGAGAAAGTCTAGAACTTCAGGTGACTAAGGGAATTGCACCATGTACAAAATCAGGATTCAGTTTGGAAGGTGTTTTCTCCTCAGGGATCGATTTGAATAGAGTTTCAAAGGTATTTCCGATATTCGGTAAAACAAGACTCTCTGAAGAGATGGGTGCTCTAAGGACAACAACAGGTGAGAATAGCATCTCGCTTTTCAGCTCGGGGTCAGTAGTTGTCAGAGGGACTGACGAAAAAACTGTGGACCGGCTGACTGAGAAGATGGAACGTGCTGTAAAGCGAGCCATACTCTGTCAAGAATGTGGTTCTTGTGTTCCTCAATGCGAACATGGTGCACTTTCCATAGATACTGGCAAAATCTCAGTCGATGAAAAGAAGTGCACAAATTGCCTCAAGTGTGACAATTGGCCTTGCCCAACATATCTCACATAGTCAGAATAAGTCCAATTAGTTGAGAATATGGCACAGGACACGTAGTCTTGTAACAGCAAGCTTATTATCTTAGCTTTAGCCAGAACCCTCGGTCGAGTGTAAGATGCTATCAGCGATTAGTCTGCACATATACAGGTACCGGAAATACCTAGTGCTAACGCTAGTAATCTCACTAATCGCAATTCCCATCGCTGACGTTCTAGTCATTCAGAGAGACCGAAATCGAAACGAGATGTATGGTGAGGCTTTCTGGATCTATGGGTTTGGCGTCTATACAATGAACGATACAGACCTCGCTGAACAGATGGAGGCTAGAGGTTTCCCATACAATGATGATGAGCATATACTACCCGATTATTTGGGTGGAATAGCTTATGAGTATCCGGTCTTTGGTTTGATATTCTTTGCAATAGCAACGTGGTTGTTTCCAGGAGCTGGGGATCTGCAGCCGTTATGGCTCAATTTTCTCCTAGTGCTTGTTTTCAACCTGAACCTTGTCTTGTTGTCAATTCTTTTGAAGGAGAAGCTACAGGAAAAACAGTGGGCGCGTCTGTTCTTTGCTGGGTACTTTGTATATGGTCTCATTATGTCAGCTGGTGGTGGAAAACTTGAACCACTTGTGGACTGCCTGTTGTTAATGTCACTCGTTCTTTGGCAAGAAAACCAACATGGCAAGGCAATGTTTACACTTGGACTCAGTGTGCAGACAAAGGTATACACTGTAGTTTTCTTCCCCGTCTTTTTCCTCATTAGCCCTCTTTCATCAGTATTTTTCATTGGCTCAATGTTTGTTTCTGTAATTCCATCGTTCTTTGGAGCAAGTTTTGAGTCCCTTATCTCGCACTTTCTCAACACGTCCAGTTATAGCGTCTATATTGTAAACTCCATGTTTCCAGGATTGATATGGGGTACACCTGACCTATCACAAGACCCAATCGCATACTATTGGTGGCCACCTGCAGCTATACCCTTGGTCATCTATGTCTTATTCATGCTTTTGACAATAAGACCATACCTACCAACAAAGAAAGATCTTGAAGGGAAATCAATTCGGCAAAAACTACTCGAGTTCAAATATTTCTACCTTTACTTATTGCCAGGGGTTTTGTTTGTTTTTCGGTGGGTAATGCCCTGGTATTTGTACTGGCTTGCCCCGGTCGCGGTCCTCTTTGAGAAAGATAAGCAAGCGTCGGGTTATCTGAAAGAAATGACAATCGTTGGCTTTCTTTATGCATTTGGTCTTATCTGCAACTGGCCATATTTCAGTGGCGACCCTGGTCCCTTACGTGATTTCATTGGACACTTTCCTTTGAGGGAAGGTACTATATTTGGACTAATTCTCATCGCCATTCTTGCAGGAATTACATATGTACTGTGGAAATGGGAATTTGACCGAAGAGACCGGAAAATTGAGCTTATGAGGGAAGCTGAAATTAGAGGAGAGCTTATTATCTAACTCCCTAACGAGGTGTTCCATTCTCACGATAATAATCGATTATTCTCTGTCTAATCAGTGTAGAAGAGCATAGACCATCAGCATCACGCTTCTCAAGTCTCACAATCTTGGTTCTCATCCCTTTACTTACAAAATGAGCCTCAAGTGAATTGATATCGGTGTGCTGGTCGTATCCAAGCGCAATAATATCTGGATTGATTTCTGAAACAATCAGGGTATGGTCGTCTGTGTCAAGACCAATCACAGCTCTGTCAACGAATTTCAACGATTCTACAATTTTGCGTCTTTGCTCCTGTGGAAACACAGGCGGTGCACCTCGCTCTCTGAGAATTGTCTTATCAAGCGCAATAACTACTACTAGTTCTCCATCTTCTCCTGCTAGCTCTCTTGCCTGTTCAAGATACGAGATATGTCCCAAGTGAAGTATATCGAACTTTCCCGCTGCAAGGACTCTTTTTCCTTTCATTGGGATTGCACCTGAGGTTTAGTCTTCGTCTACTGCGAGGAAGGTTTCTGCTTCGGTGATGACCTCGATTCGACGTTTTGTTTTGGTTATTTGACTGACATGAACAAGCCCATTTATTTCGAGCTGTAGTAAAGCCTCATTCAGTTCACCCTCGCTGGGCTCTGTTCCAAGCTCTTTCTTCAACGCCCTTATGAGCTCATCATCCAGTATGACTCCTCGTCGCTTCTTTACAATATCAACAATCAAATTCGTCATAGGCATTGCATTCCACGGAGCCAATTCTCTCACCTCATTGCTTAGCCGTACATTGCGTGTGCTGCAGTGTCCACTTCAGTGGTTCTACGAAGTGTTTGATCCATTTTTCTATAACGTTCTAGCATCTCTTTGGTTACTGAGGAATGTACCGACTCAATTGCATCTTGAAAATTCTTCCAAGAAACAACCTCAGTTTCCATATTCTCTCTCAAAGCTCTCATTCCAGCCTCTCTACAGATTGCCTCTATATCTCCACCGACATAGTCCTCTGTCATTTCAACGAGCTTGTCAAAATGCTTTTCAACCCCTTCATCAAGTGGCATACCCTTCGTGTATATTTCTAAAATAGCCCTTCTACTCTCCGCATTTGGAGCATCCACATAGACAAATCGGTCGAACCTGCCAGTTCTCAGGAGCGCCTTGTCTATCAGTTCCGGACGATTAGTCGCTGCGATAACAACTATATCTTTCATTGACTCTAATCCATCCATCTCAGTCAGGAGTTGGCTAATCACTCTCTGATTGTGTACTGCACCAGGACCATCTCCTCCTGCCCCTCTTGTTGGTGCCAAAGCGTCAATCTCATCAAAGAAGATAATGGCTGGAGCAGCAGTCCTTGCTTTTCTGAATACTTCTCTGATAGCTTTCTCGCTCTCTCCAACCCATTTTGATATTAGCTCTGGTCCCTTTACACTAATGAAGTTGGCTTCACTCTCAGTTGCCACAGCTCTCGCTAGGAGGGTCTTTCCACAACCTGGTGGTCCAAAAACAAGGACTCCTTTGGGCGGTGTGATTCCCAGTCGTCGGAATGACTCTGGTCTTTTGAGAGGCCACTCAACGACCTCCTTTAGTTCTTGTTTCGCCTGATCCAGTCCTCCGATATCACTCCATTTCACATCAGGGACTTCAATGAACACTTCCCTGACAGCTGAAGGTTGAATTTCTTTCAAGGCCTCCAGAAAATCACCATTATGAACCTCAAGCTTATCTAACACATCTTGGGGGATTTCCTCTGCCTCTAGATCAATCTGAGGAAGGTATCTTCTTAGAGCCTTCATTGCAGACTCTCTGCAGAGAGCCTGAAGGTCTGCACCGACAAATCCGTGAGTGATTTTTGCCAGATTCTGCAAGTCTACGGTACCATCGCCCTCAGTAGTCAATGGCATTCCCCTTGAATGAATAAGAAGTACTTCTAGTCTCCCTGTTTCATCAGGAACTCCAATCTCAATCTCTCTGTCAAATCTACCTGGACGCCTGAGAGCTGGGTCAAGAGCATTCACACGGTTGGTTGCACCAATCACAACAACTTGGCCACGTGCCTTAAGCCCATCCATGGTAGCTAGAAGTTGTGCAACCACACGTCGCTCAACCTCGCCTTGCACATCTTCTCTTTTAGGTGCGATCGCATCTAATTCATCAATAAATATGATACTTGGGGCGTTTTCTTCTGCTTCCTCGAAAATCTTCCTAAGTTTTTGTTCTGATTCACCATAAAACTTGGACATGATCTCTGGCCCGTTAATATGTACAAAGTTGGCTTCAGATTCACCTGCAACTGCTTTGGCTAACAGTGTCTTTCCTGTACCTGGTGGTCCGTGTAGGATAAGTCCTCGAGGTGGGTCGATTCCCAATCTTTTAAAAATCTCAGGATGCTTCATTGGGAGTTCAACCATCTCTCTTATTCTTTGTATTGCATCAGATAATCCACCAATCTCCTCATAGGTCACCTGTGCTGCACCCACGACATCTCCAGTTGGTTTCTCTGCTATGGCTAGAATTGTTGAATGTTGCACAACAACTGTACCAGCTGGTTTTATGGATGTGACTTTGAATGGAATAGCCCTACCGAGAATCGGAATAAACACAGTATCTTGGGTCGTCACAGGACAATTGAGGAGTTTTCTCTTGACAAATTCCTCAAATCGAGGTTCTGGTCTGATTGGAACTGATGTGGGTGCAAGTGTCACATTCTTTGCAGGTTCTTCATTGGCTCTTGTGACGTTCACTTTCTCGCTTAGACTTACTCCTGCGTTCCTTCTGATTCGACCATCCATCCGAATGATTTCTCTTCCCTTGTCGCCCTGATATGCAGGCCATGCAATAGCTGCAGTCAATCTCTTGCCCTTAATTTGAATAATATCACCTGTTCTTACTCCCAGCTTCTCCATAGAGACAGCGTCAATACGGACTATGAACCTACCAATGTCTCTATGTTCGGCCTCTGCGACCTTTAGAATTATTTCGACCATTTCTTTGAAGCATCCTCCTGTACCATTATTATAGTATGAGAAACCGGACGTGATTAGTTGAATCACTAAAGTTCGTCAAGTTTCCGTTATTCAATGTTTCTTTGTTTACCCATATAATCAGATACACAACTTAGCTATGTTACTCTATGGGTGTTTAATACCTGTCTAAGATGTCTTAGTGAATCAAGAACATGTGGATTTCGCGCCCACTACATTCTAGAGACTCTTTCCACTTCGACTTGTGATACTCCCTCAACAGCGCTTATGGCCTCTTCGATATCGTCAGTACCACCCATTGATTCGTCACGTGAAAGATTCATTCTGAGCGCTTGAAGACCAAAGGCTACTGGCTGAGTTTCTGTTGCTCCCAGATCTGTTCCCTCTGGAATCACACTTTTGATTCTTTCAAGTAGATTATCTAAGTCAACGTCAACATCCTCGGGCATGATTCGTAGGGTCATAACTACTCGTGCCAATTCATTTCATCTCCAGAGTTTGACTATGGTCCCTCGAACCCGCAGTTAGGACAAGTGTACCTATTCGAAAATCGTCTACATGCTTCACAGCGCCATATAGTGAACTCGCCACATGATGGACATTGAAATTTCACGCCGTCTTCTTGAGGGGAAACAGAAGCGTGACATGATGTACACCTGATAGCTCTCATTGTTGCCAAGTTATCACCAGAAGATTTACTGATGCAATAAGCACCAGTTTTGGGGGCGTGCTGATGAGTTATTATAAATCTGTCGAAGTGTAAGTGACATCCCGAAGCATATATTCTTGAAGTGTCATATTATGTATGAATGACTACGGAGTGGATTGAATGGGCACAAAGCTCGGTGATATTGTTGATGCGACAGCAATTTCTCTGAAAGATATGTCCGGAAAGAAAATAGCTATTGATGCATTCAACACGATCTATGCATTTCTATCTAGCATACGGCAACCTGATGGCACACCATTATCAGACCGGCAGGGACGAGTTACCAGCCATTTGAGTGGTCTGTTCTATCGCAACATAAACCTACTCGAGAATGGTATTTTGCCAGTCTATGTTTTCGATGGTGAGGCTCCTACTTTGAAAGCCAAGGAAGTTCAAAAGAGGCGAGAGATTCGAGAAGCTGCATACATTGAATGGAAAACAGCTCAAGCTGAGGGACGAATAGAGGACGCTCTAAAAGCGGCAAAAGGCAGCTCCCGCTTGACTACTCCAATGATTGATGAGAGCAAGAATCTACTCACCGCCTTAGGAATTCCTGTCATTCAAGCACCGTCTGAGGGTGAGGCTCTAGCTGCACAGATGGCACGAGAAGGGATGGTATGGGCCAGTGCAAGTCAAGACAATGATTCGCTTCTCTATAATTGTCCCTTAATGATTCGAAATCTTTCCCTCTCCGGAAGACGACGCGGCGGACGCTCAACGACTTACAAAATGATCACTCCAGAGTTGATAGATCTCGACAAAAATCTCCGCCTTTTGGAAATAACACGAGAGCAACTTATCGACATTGCGATTCTAATTGGCACAGACTATAATGATACTGTCACTGGAATTGGTCCAAAGACCGCATTGAAGTTGATTAAGAAGCATGCGTCTTTGGAGGGCATCGAATCTGTATTTAAGAAGTCCAAGAATCCTAAGGACAGAGAAAAGCTCGAAGAGATACAAAACTTACCGTATGATGAGATTCGAGAGATCTTTCTTAGTCCCCCACATACTGACATCGAGTCTCCAGAATGGTCTACTCCTAATCCTGATGCATTACAGAAGATTCTCTGCAAAGAACATGACTTTAGCGAGTCGAGAGTGCAAAAATCGCTTGAGAGACTATCTAGTGCACTTGAAGAAATTCGGGGTTCTACTCAACAGAGTACGCTTTCAGATTTCTTCTAGCTTCCGTGATTGATATATAGTAACACGATTATTCAGTGATAGGCCAATGGAGAATAGCTCAAATGAGAGAGAGAATGACAGCAGTCAGAGCATCTATCTCTGACATTACCAATGGTTCGTTTTCCAATGAGAACGGTCCTCATGTTGTTTCCCCCTTCGGAGTAGAACTGAGGCGGGTTGTGATAGTAGGTTTTGTAGTAAACAAGTTCTACAGGGAAGGTGACGAAAGCGGGAAAAAACGGTTTGAAAGCATCACTATGGATGATGGTACTGACACAATTGGAGTGAAGGTGTGGGGGGAGGAAGATGCTGACTTATTGGAAGGAGTGAAAGAGAGTATTCTCGCGCTGGTGGTTGGCCGTGTACGGGAGTATAATGATGAAGTATATTTGATGCCGGAGGTCGTTCGAGAATTGACAGATCCTAATTACATGAGTCTTCATCTTTTGGAGCGGTACAAGGCAATTCTCAACCGCAGTGGAATCTCATCAGCAGATACACTGGAGCAACAACAGGAATTATTGACTAAAACATCCACCCCATCTGTGTCTGGTAAGCTGGCAAATGACATCATTGCCTATGTTCGATTGGAGGCGGGTCCCAAAGGAATACCATTGAAAGATATTGTCGCATATTTTGAGAAGAAGGGACAGGACTCAGAAAAAGTACAAACAAAAGTATTCAATCTTGTTGCTGAGGGAGCTCTAAACGAAGTCAGTATTGGACAGTTCCGAACATCTGATATTTGATATCCTCTAGCAATCACATAAATCAGTCAGAGCAATACCTTCAATAGTGTATAGGAGAGAAACCAATTATGGACGACTACGACAAGCTTCTAGATAGAGCTCGATCCCAAGTGCCAGAAGATGCCTTCAAAAAATCAGGAGAACGATTTCAAGTTCCTGAGGTTCAATTAATAGTTCAAGGAAACCGAAGTATGTGGCAAAACTTCCAGGAGATCATCAATGTCCTAAATCGCCCCGGAAGAGAAGTCTTGAAATTTGTGTCCGGGCAACTTGGCACTGCAGGGACTGTGGAAGGAAGTCAAGCTCTCTTCAATGGTAAATTCAATGCAGAGCTAGTTGATGAACTACTCAATCGCTATATCGATTCTTACGTCATTTGTCCAGTGTGTACTCGTCCTGATACTGAAATCCATAAAGATAGTGGTGTATATTTGCTTGTATGTAGCGCCTGTGGTGCTCGTACAGCCATTAGACCAGTCTAGGCATAGAACATATACCTTATTCCTCTTTTAGAGGATATTTGAAAACGCCATCTGCCATATCCGCCTTTGAATGGCAGCTTTTGTTTAGTGTCACTAACTATTCATCTGGATAGTCGTCCGGATCGTGACCATCATCAGTACACGACAAGCGCTCTGTCTTCCTCGGGGTGAAATCTGATAACAGACACCCCTCCTTTCTGAACCTGCAGTAGTACTCCTCTTCGGGCTCATTTGTCGATATTGAAAAGCTTACACACCCCATCAACAAGAGTTGGAACCATATCATACCGGACAGGATATTTGTCCTTGTTGCTGTCCAAAAACTCTCTGATCAACTTCTCGACATCTCTGCGGGTTCTCTCTGTAGGTTTGGTTTGTAGAATCTGGCCGTATATCGATCTAAGTTCCATCTTAAGTGTACTCAAAGCTTGGGCCCCCTTCATTGAGGGATCAGCTGTTATGACTGCCATTTCGAACGCTTGGAGGCCTATTTCTATTGCTATCAGAAGGAATTCGTTATCGATGGGACCAGTTTCCGTCATGATGGTATATACTCTGCTCCACAGGATTTATGTTAGTCGATATTCTGCTGCAAATAAGCAGGATTACTTCTCGCTCAACAACTGTCGAAGTGGGGGTTCCGTTATCTTCATCTCCTCGAACATCGATAAGACCAGTTTGAGTGATATACACACATATTTCACCCATCTCTTGGAGGATATTTGAAATCATCATTTATCTTGGTTTCATTACTTTAACAGTACGAGGGTTGGGCTTTGAATCTAAATGAAGAATGAAAGAAAGGTTGGAATATCGTGGTGATTGGGGCGACCCTAGTGTTCTGTGGAATGACTTTCTATTTACCCTACCTCAATCCTCTAGAATTGCTCTTCTTTCCGCTGGTCGCAGTAATTGGTGGTATCTTCCTTATTTACGGTTTATATCTTGTATTTATGAAGAAGAACATGGAATGATGCTACTACATCAACAGAGTCATAGAGAACTTCATATAGACTGAGAATAAAATAGTAATAGAGGTCACATCATGTACAACAAACTTCAACGAATTCCACGAAACACATATTGTGACACTCGAGCATCAATTCGCCCAGTATAACGATGGAGGAACATTGAGAATGGTGCAAGTCTATATGCGCGTTTGCGAAACACACGAGCATTATCTTGTGGCTATGTGCGATAAAGGGCTCTTAGGAAAGACGCTGAAACAGGGTGACTTGAGATTCAAGATCAGTGAGGAGTTTTATGGTGGAAACCTTGTCGATCTCAAGGTCTGTTTGCAGCACTTGGAAAGAGCAACTATTGCTAATATGGTTGGAAAGAGAACAGTGGAAGCTGCAATGAATGCAGGTCTTGTCCATGAGCAAGCTGTCTTGTACATTGAAGGGCATCCCCATGCTCAATGGGTTAAACTGTAAGATTTTATGGTATCCTCCACCAGAGCTGACAGAAACTGTATCTCTCTGGCATTTGCATAGAACAGTCCACGTTTTAAGCGAACTCGTATGATAAACTCAGGATGGTCTAATTGAAACCCCCCTGCTATCAATGTGGAGAACCTGCGGTCTTGGACGGTCTTTGTGCCACCTGTTATGATAAGGAGCATCCATTGATTGAGGTCAAAACACCACTGACACTACTCAGCTGTAAAAGATGCGGAGCAGTGAAAATACCTGGTGGTTGGCAAAAGCTATCAGCTGAGGCAACTGATTCAGATGATCTCTGGCCACATCAGGTTGACGTTCTGCTCGATAAAGAGATAAAACCTCTTGTCAGTGGAATTGAGGTTGAAATTGAGGAAGAGAAACGATTAGACCGTGTACTTTCCATCATTCTGAAAGCCATTGGAAAATCTCATGATGCTCTCCCACCTCATGAGGAAAAATACAACGTCGAAGTCCGGTTCTCATATGGCACGTGTGATACCTGTGGTATGATGAGTGGGGGGTACTATGAAGCAACACTTCAGATACGCGCCGATGGACGAAAACTGACAGAAGCGGAAGAGAAGGATATTGTCCGCATTGTGACAGAGATGACAGTCGCAGAGTATGGGGCTGATAACAAGGCGTTTGTGACAAAGATTAGCAGTGACAAATATGGTATCGATTTTCAACTAGGTTCCGAGCATCTCTGTCGAACTATTGCTGATGTCCTAGAATATCAATATCTTGCTCAACGAAAACAGAATTACAAATTAGTTGGTCAGGATAAAGGGGGAAAGGACAAGTTTCGAATAACTATTCTAATCCGACTGAACAGGTTTGGAATTGGTGATTTTGTAAGAGTCCTCGACAATCCTTGTCAAGTCATGGAAATGGGAAAGAGCGGTCTTACTTGTTTCGATCTGGTCCAGAGACAGCGATTCACAATGAATCCAAAGAGTTCAAAGTGGCGCACACTCGAATTTCTTACCTCTAGGGAAGACAGACGCAAATATATGGTGACAACGCGAGTTTATGGTCAACCTGTGCAATTAATGGACTCTGAAACCTTTGAAATAACTGAAATCGATGAGTCCCTTCTTGACGACGATACTGATGCAGGAGCCACGGTATATGGACTCGTAATTGACGAGGCGTTCTATCTGCTTCCTACAGAGTGAAACGAGGTTTCGGTACGCTTAAATGGCCTCTAGAAGAACCCTGCAATAGAAACTACAGGACTCCATAGTCCACTGCATAACCGGAGGAATTTTTTGTCCCGAAGAAAAGGCGGCGGTAAACGACCGCAACAAAGCACTAGTGATGAACCATTTAGAGTCCGGACTCCACGACGCAATGACGGAGAGATGTTTGGAATCATAATTCAGATGCTAGGGTTCGACCGAGTTCGAGTCAGATGTGAAGATCAAAACATCCGTGTAGGTAGGATTCCAGGCAGAATGAAGAAGAGAGTCTGGATGCGGATTGGGGATACGGTTCTAATCATTCCATGGGATTTTCAGAGTGACGAGAAGTGTGATGTTATCCATCGATACAAAGGCAATGAGATAGATTGGCTTCAGAAGAAAGGCATTCTGAAGATGTTCTGAAATCAAGTCAAGGCTTTTTTGAGAACGATGTCATATTTCACATGGTTTCATAACAGTAGTATCTAGGATGGCATTGACTATTGAAGCGAGCTGATGAGCAACACGAGAGAATCATCTCAGAACTAGATCGTCGTAAGCAAAAAAGACGGAAAGATGACGATGAGTTCAAAGTAGTCGAGGGTGTAATTGATGCTCCCACCCTAAAGATACTATACAAGCTCTTGAACCGTGGAACTCTCAGTGCTTTACATGGTGCAATGAGCACTGGAAAGGAAGCCAATGTGTACCGCGGAGAGGATGCCGATGGAAAATCAGTCGCTGTGAAGATTTTCCGAGTTTCCACTGCTGAAACCGATTTCATGCTTGAATACATCATTGGAGACCCTCGTTTCAAGAATGTAAAGCGCCGCAGTCGATCATTAATCCCACAATGGGCAACAAAGGAATACAAGAATCTCATGAGGTATCATGAGGCTGGAATTCGAGTTCCAAAACCAATTGATATTGAGAGGAATGTGCTGGTCATGGAGTTTATTGGTGATAAGAAGACCAATCTTCCAGCGCCCTTGTTAAAGAACATCGAAATTCCCTCTCCTGTTAAGACATTCAATGAAATTATTCGTATGATTGAAAAGGGCTATACAAAAGCTGGACTAGTCCATGCTGACCTCTCGGAGTACAACATTCTATGGCTTCGAAAACCTGTCTTTATAGACGTATCACAGTCTGTTCTGACCGTTCATGAATATGCGAAAAAATATCTCTTCCGTGACATTCAAAACATAACCAATTATTTCACGAAACTAGGTGTCGATACAGAGGACCCTGAAGTCATTGCAAAACATATAGTCACAGTTGGTGAAGAATGAATGCTTTATCATGAAACAATCAGAGTGCCTATAGATCGAGTTGGCGTGATTGTAGGACGCAATGGTAAAGTTAAGCGACGTGTTGAAGAACTCGCTAACGTCAAGGTTGAGGTTAATTCCGAAGGAATCGTTACTATTACAGCTCCTGAAAATTCTGAAGACCCCGTCCTTGCTTGGAAAGCTCGCGACATTATTCGAGCAATGGCTCGAGGGTTCAGTCCAAAGAATGCATTCTCTCTGATTGATGATGATATGCTGCTAGTGGTGATCTCCCTGCGTGAGGTTGTAGGGTCTTCACAGAGCCAGATGAAACGAGTCGCAGGACGAATCATTGGAGAAAATGGACGCACAAGAAGAGTCATTGAACAGACTACAGAGACCAAAATATCAGTGTATGGTAAGACGATTTCTATAATTGGAACGAGTCCTGGTTTAGACTATGCTCGGAGAGCCATTGATATGCTCATTGCCGGCGCACCACATAGCGCAGTTTATTCTCGTTTGGAGAAGATGCGGAGAGATATGAACCGTCAAAGAGCTGAACTTTGGGAAGACACAGACCTATGACACCTGTAATACCTCGTCTAATATGACTAGACAGTACATTGATTCATGAGTAGCATGAGTCGTCAAAAATCTCTAGACATCAGCTTTGAAAGTATCTCTCCAGCTGAGTTTTTCTACAGAAATCGACAGATGGCTGGCTTTGGTAATCCTACACAGGCTGTATATTCCACAGTTAGAGAGTTAGTTGAGAACAGTCTAGACTCATGTGAAGATGCCCAAGCATATCCAAAATTGGATATTGAAATCTCAAATGTAGGACCTGATACAATTATCGTTGCAGTTTCTGATAATGGTACAGGAGTCCCTCCTGAACAAGTCCCATTGGCATTTGGACGTGTACTCTATGGAAGTAAATATTCACTACAACAAAAACGAGGAACTTTTGGCTTGGGTGTTACTATGGCCATACTGTATGGTCAAATAACTACAGATTCTCCCGTGATCATTCATTCAAGAACGCGCAAATCCAAAGGATATCTCTACAAGCTATTCGTCGATGTGAAGAACAATCTTCCTCTTATGGAGCATAAGGAAGAACAACCTCGAGATGAGACTGGGACTACTGTAACTGTCAAGCTGAAGGGTGATTTGAAACGGTCACAGGAACGAATCATTGAATACCTACGTCTCTCTACAGTGTCTACACCTCATGCAAGTTTGACCCTTAGGATAGATGAGGAAACTCAACTGGATACGGGTGGCTGGTCTGATACCCTCCCTTCACCAATCAGACCATCAAAACCACACCCGCGATCTGTAGATATGGAGCTACTTCGCAGACTTATTCATAGTAGTGAAAAAAGAAGTCTAGATGATTTTCTTTGCAGTTCCTTTCAGAAAATAGGACCCAAAACTTCTGCACGTTTTCTTCGATTTATGAATTTAAATCCGAATCGCCTTGTGTCGGAACTCAACAGAGATGAATTGTCCAAACTGGCGAATGCATTAAGGAAGTATGATGGATTTGAACGGCCTGATAGTAAGTGTCTGAGTACAATCGGAAAAAATGAACTCTTGAATGCCATAAAATCAGTCTTCAATGTGAAGGTAGCTGAGTATGTCAGTCATGGTGTTAGTGAGTGGCAGGGTAATCCTTTCGTGATTGAAGCTGCAATAGCAATGGGGGATGATTTTCCCCGTTCCGATATCCCAACACTCTATAGATTTGCCAACAGAGTTCCTCTTCTCTATGATTCAACTGATGGAGTATTGACAAGAACTCTGAAGAGAGTAAACTGGTCGAGGTATGGCATCAGCCAGTCAGAACCAGTAGCAATATTCCTACATTTATGCTCTACTAGGATTCCATTCAAGGCTGCTGGAAAACAGTCTCTTGCAGCCGTTCCTGAGATTGAGCTTGATGCATACCAAATTATCAAAGAATTAGGCAGAAAGATTGGCAAAATAAACTCTCGATATCGACGAAGTACCCGTGAATCAAAAAAGATGCGCGAGTTCTCAAGGTCATTCAGGCAGATTGCCCGATTCAGTGCGGCACTCGCGGGTAATGATGATGTGCCCTCTGTTGATAATCTTGTTAGGAAACTTTTCGAGGTGGAGCCAGATGAATAATACAAAATCCGCCATAGAAACCTTGACCGCACTTGGTAAACGGATACTCCATGCGTTGCTTGAGAACAAGTACCCCCTACTTGAGATACCTGACCGACGCACTAGCAATATTGTATTCGATGAAGAAGCCAATCGATATGTCCTTGGACCTTCCAGAAACATTCGCGATTCCAGCAATGTTAAACATGTGAAACGGTTCGCACAGCTGACCTGGGTTGCATCCTTTGCAAAGGAACTACTCCAAGTATCTAGAACCAGTTCCCTAAGAGACCTGTACTACTCCTCAGAAGCTTTTGGTGTTGGCTTTACCGACCAATCTGACTCCGATCGTATTGTGACTGATCTTGAGTGTATCACTAGCCTTCCTCGTGAGAGTTTTGGTATCTATCCTGAAGAACACTCATCAATCTATGGTGAGGTTGTAATGCAATACACAGTTTCGGGTTATGAAGGTAAAGAGATAGATCTCACAATAAGTCCTGATGGATTACCCATTGGACCAGCTCTCATGACAGCAGAACCCCTTGAGTCCAATGCAGATATAATCTTGGCTGTAGAATCTGGAGGCATGTTCTCCAGACTCATTGAAACTAAGGCTTGGAAAAAATTCAATGCAGTACTAATACAACTTGGTGGTCAACCACCTAGGTCAACCCGGCGACTTATGAGAAATTTAAACACAGCACTTGGATTGCCAGTCTACATTTTTACAGATGGTGATCCTTGGGGAATGCATATTGCCAAAGTCATCACCAGTGGAAGTGCGAATTCCGCCCATATCAAAGAATTGACAATTCCTGAAGCAAAGTGGATTGGGGTCACTCCTGAAGATATTATCCAATATTCTCTACCAACAGAACCAATGAGCGATGCAGACCTCAAGCGACTTGAAGAACTCTCTCGTGATGTTCGGTATGATGAACCCGAATGGCAAAATCATATTCAACAATTCAAAAATATCCGCATAAAGGCGGAGCAACAAGCATTCAGTAGGTTTGGAATAGATTACGTTGTTGATACATATCTCTCAAAGAAAATCAATTAGACTAGACCTATTCCAAGTGGATATGCAATGAGGAGAAATATCACAGCTCCATATGCTATCAATGCCTGTAGGAGTAATAGTAGTCGTACATTCCATTTCTCTGTTATTCTCTTAGAGAAATATGGTAGTATCCAATATACCGTAAATGGACCAATCACCTCTAGAGTCCCGTCTTCTCTTGGAGATGCGAACTTCTCATAATCGATTCCTTTTCTTTTGACATACACACGATATACTATGTATAGTAGAAAGTTGATCAAGAATGGAATGTACATTATTATGGCTAACCTATCCATGTTGCCCAAGATTAACGCTGCTGCTATTGCAGCTCCAAGTGGAAGCCTACCAACATCTCCTGGCAACACTTTCGCTGGATACCTGTTGAAGATAAGAAATGCAATAGATGCACCAAATAGAGATGCAGCAACCAGTCCAGCATCAGTCTGAGCTGTTGTTATCATGTGTCCGTTAAGGTAGGGTGAAAGCAAGACATAGAGTATGACTGCTGAGGAATTGATCGTACTTAGACCTGCTTCAAGTCCATTCATTCCCCCATACATGTTAGTAGAGTCTATAATGAAAGTCATCATCAAGGGCACAATAAGAAGGGCATAGAATGGTCCAAAATTGATAGTACCGATGAAGGGAATTGTCATAGTAGGGTTGCCCACACTTACTGCGACCATTGGAATGGAAGCAACCAATGGAAGGATGACTTTCGTCCGAGTCGTGAAATTAAAGGTGTCATCGAGAAGTCCAATGAAACCTGCCATGAGTATTGAAACTAATGCTGCAAGAAGCCCCTCATGAACTTCTGCTTGGTCTTGAAATGTCGTGATACCTATGACTAGAAGGAGACCAAAGACTATCGCGAAGAGTACCACAAGTCCTCCACCTTTGGGAACCTCAGGTTTCTCTGGCTTATGTACATCGATTCCAATCTTCCCTGCGTCACGCAGCATTTTCATTGCTTGGGGCATGAAAAGTATAACGACTACAAATGCTGCAAACATCGCAATAAGGATTAGAATCACATGGATCACTTCCAATGTCTGACGGCACTTTGATTCTATTTTGACTCTTTCGGAGTGGATTCGATTGTTTGTGCATGCTTTCAACATCCGAAATCTATAATAACAAACCAGAAGCTCGAGCGACCAATCTCACGTCTAGTGGAATCTGACGCCGCTAGACAGAAACCCCGATTAAATCATGGTGATTCATGTTGAGCCTGTTGAATAGAAAGATAGCAACCCTACTACTACTCACATTATTTGTGACAAGCAGCCTAATGGCTGTGAGTCCAATCTCAGAAACTTTAGAATCAGGATACTTGGCTCAAGACAGGGACTTTAGGTCAACCTTGGCCGAGTCTGTAGTGAATCTATCTATTCCTTATGTTGATGATTACTATGGAACTACTGATGGAATAATAGACCCGACTGAATATAGACTCACATACATGGATCCGGCAACCGGGGTCAGAGTTTATGCTGAACATAATGGTACTGTTTTGTTCGTTGGCTTGGAGGCCAAAACAGGAGGATGGATTGGCTTTGCATGGCAGAACTACACTGATACATTCTCTGCAGCTGGTTTGAACAACAGTGATGTAATAGTTGGATACTCTCCAGGTTCCAATCTTGATCCTTATTGGAGGGTCTTACCGACAGATGCTGTAACTGTACACTATGTCTTGACGTTGAGGAATGGTACAGTAATTCAAGAAGCTGACTTTCCAGACATAACCTCAGTCGAACCTCTTGAAGATGTCAATGCGCTCCAAATGTACAAAGATGCGATACTTGGAATGCGTGTTGGTGAAAAGCGTCATTTCAAAATCCCTGCAGCTCAAGCCTATACAACAAAAACCCATGAACTCTATGGAGAGGATTTGATATACGATATTGAGCTAAAGAGGATTTACAGAAATACAATCTCTGAACTCGATAATCCAGCTGATCAGAGTCAAATTGTATTTAGCGATGAGTATGGGACAAGCACCTTTCAACACCATCCAGACACAGACCAATCGAGAATTCTGCAGGCTGACGGAACCGACAATGGCACATATACCCAACTCGAATTTGCGATTCTATTAAACAGTACAGATGCCAATGACATCCCTCTGGTCAATAGCGTAGACATTCAATTTCCGTTCATCTTTATGTTTGGCAATCAAGAGGTACTAAATGGACTACCAGTACAGCATACCTACTGGACCGAACCCGCGATGGTGAACATTGAACCAAATGCACCACCACGTTTGGATGTTGAAAACCCCAAAGAGAATGATGTTCTAGAGTGGGTCGTCAATCTCAAACTCAATGCAACCGATGACTGGGTTATTGCTGCATCATATAGATTTGATCAGGAAGATTGGGCACCTCTGGAGTATGACTTCACCTCAGGATTCTGGGAAGTAAGTCTTGACATATCAGAATATTCTGAAGGAGCTCATACTATTTCATTCAATGCAACTGATGTATCAAATACGACAGCCATACAATTATTGAATGTCACAATTGACAGACCATATTCTCCATATCTGGGTATGAAAGTTGATGCCGAACGAACTATTGTTCCAACCCTTCACTTCGGGTCTAGAGTGGATGATAGCTATACGATAGTCAACAATGGATCTGTTCCAATAAGCTACCTTGACATATACCTACCCGATGATTATGCACAAAACTTCTTGTCAATAAGCGCAGTAGATGATGATGACAATGAGATCATTGTCACACGTCTTAAAGACTCAAACAGTATGTTACGCTGGAGGGTACATTTCAGCGATCCTATCGGATATCAAGAAATGTTCTCTTTTGAAACAACGATGTACATGACCTCTCTGTTCCGATTGACAGACCGCACCGAATGGGAATATCGACTTGAGTTCCTGAAATATCCTCTTTTATCATATGTCATTCGTAATGCTGAGTTTGCATTAGTCTTTGAGCAAGGTGGCTCACTTATACCGAATGAGGAGGTTCCCGACTCCACAGCTCGTAACCTAGCTCCCTTCACAAGAACCTACTTCGGCTCTTATTTGCGGCTCTTCAATACACATGTTGTTGCCAATCGTGTAACACGAGTCACGATAAACGCCTGGGGCTGGTTATCATACAGAGAAACAATCTCG
>PJET01000058.1 GCA_002825515.1 Candidatus Thorarchaeota archaeon MP11T_1
CAGAATTCATGACCACTTCGATTGGTACTGGGCGTTGAAATTGAGCCTGCGGATTATTAGCAGCATTAGCATGGTTTTTCACTGTTGGTTTTGCTAGTTGTTCTTCGGTTGTTCCAAATTCCATCATGTGTCGACGTGCCATGAATGCATAGAGTGCTGGAAATGTTGCACCAAACATTCCTTCCCATTCCCAGTCGGCAGCAACTGAGATTGTGTTCATGGCTTCAGTCTGGTTTACGTCACTCATCTTTTCTGTACCAAGGACAAGCATCACCTTGTGCTCTCCAGATTTTATGGCCATGTATGCTTGTCTAACAGCAGCGCCTCCGCTTGCGCATGCAGCTTCGACGCTATAGGCTGGCATATCACCAAGACCTCCCATATCAGCCGCTTGAGCTCCCAGATGTTCCTGTCCTGTGAATCTTCCTGCGCTCATATTACCGATTACTATGCCATCAATATCAGCACCTCGTATACCAGAGTCAAAGATGGCATACATACCAGCTTCCAATGTGATATCACTAAGACTTTGATCCCAAAGTTCACCAAACTTGTTCAGTCCTACTCCAACAATTGCTACTCTTTCTCCCATCTCCAAATCACCTCACTGCTATGCCTTAATCTTTCGTCGATATTTGGCATATGTCGCATAATCGACATACGTCTTTCTTTCAATATAGTCGTCGACAGTTGGAACTTCTCCACGTCTCTCTTCAATTCCGTCCTCAACAGTGATTGAGAATGCATCACTGCCCGCTCCTGAACCATATGCTACCATGAATATCCTTGATCCTGGCTTGGCAATATCCAGAATTCTTGCTAGGCCAATCATGGCAGATCCAGAATAGGTGTTCCCAATCTGTTCAACTACAAGACTATCCTTCAACTTCTCTGGTGGAACATTCAACTGAGCACCCATAGCTAGAGGGAATTTTCCGTTTGGCATGTGAAAGACAAAGTAGTCGTAATCATCAACAGTAGTTTTCGTCTTCCTAAAGAGTGATTTAGCTCCTTCTCCAACATGTCTAAAGTACGCTGGCTCGCCAGTGAATCGTGCACCATGGCTCGGGAAGTCTTCTCCCTCACGTCTCCAGAAGTCTGGGGTGTCAGTTGTGAAAGAAACGGTTTCATTAATTGTTGCAATAATGTTGTTCAAACCAACTAGAAATGCAGCACCTCCTGCGGCCGCGGAATATTCCAATGCATCTCCCGGTCTACCTTGTGCAGTATCAGATCCTATTGCTAGTCCAATCTTAATCATCTTAGACTTTACAAGACCCATGGTGGTTTGAATGGCTGCTGTTCCAGCCTTGCAAGCAAATTCGTAGTCTGCACATGTTATATCGTGTGAACAACCAATTGCTTCTGCTACGATCGTACCTGTTGGTTTAACAGCATATGGGTGAGACTCTGAACCTACATAGACTGCTCCTATGTCAGTTGGATCAATTTGCGCTCTTTTTACAGCATTACGTGCTGCTTCAACTGAAATAGTAGCAACATCTTCATCGGGTCCTGGTACAGATTTCTCATAGACACCAAGTCCCTTTCCTATTCTTGCGCTATCTTCTCCCCAAACCTCTGCGATGTCTGAGGTCTTGATTCGATAGCGTGGTACGTACACTCCATAACCAACAATACCGACCATATTATCTCCTCAATAAATCGTTAAATGTCGAACTCATATACGTCGCTAGACTACGTATTGTTTTACGCATTTGATTTCAAGCCCCATATGAAGCTTGTTGTTTATCCTCCAAAGATAATACGACATTTACCGATTGAAATTGTCATTCTTTGGAGGATGCCGATATGTCCATTTACTCACACCTGCTATTTATGACTAGCGACGAAGGACCGTTAACTGTTGAATGGCTAATAGTGGTTCGTCGAATTTTCTCGTGCTTTTTGAATTAACCCTATAAGGGTATGAAACAATGATGCTATGGTGAAGTGTTTGTCTGAAACAATCAATAGGACTCGAATCAGAGAACTTATTGTTACAGAACAGAAGACCGTATCTGAACTTCTTCATGACCTGGAACTTTCTCATAATCATGTTGTCCTTGTTGGAGGAAAGCGAGTTTCTCTTGACTATTTAATTCAGGAGAATGACAAAGTTGTTGTTCTACCTCTAATTGCGGGCGGATGAATTCTTTCGCTTTTCAAGAAATCTACTCACTGTATCTAAATCCAACCCATAGTCTTTCTTCTTCTTCTGAATATTTGGTATATGTATAGAAATGGCTATCTCATTGAGTACATTCTGGACCTCTCTTGATGCTTTTTTCCTACTGATTACTTGGAATTTATCAATATGTTCAATCATTGCATCTAGAAGTACTTTCGAAGATCCAGAACTATATTGAGTTGCACTCTTAGGAGTGAAAGCAATCTCTTGTGGAACTCCCATAATTTGAGCAAGCTCTCTAAAAATGATCTTCCTCTGAGGCTCTCGGGCTAAATCTATCTTCCATTCAATAGGTATCGAAAGAGATGTTCTCACGAACTGATTGTCCAGGAAAGGAAAGAAGCTCTCTGCTCCATGAGCAGAAATGGCTCGATCATCTCTTCCAATGTTTGCTTCATGAGTGATTGACACTTCATACCATAATTGCCTCGCCAGTTCATCAGGTCCTTCCTCAATATAGGTCTGCACATGCTTTGCATACCCAGCGAATAGCTCATCTGGCCCCTGACCTGAAATGATGGTCGTGCATCTCTCTTCATATGCTTTCTTCGCTGCTAGATAGAATGGAATTGCAATTTCAACATCCATTTGTTTGCTTGTTTCGATGGAATAGATGACGTCAGGAAGTATATCCCAGATTGATTCTGTATTCATATCAACTAGTTGGAGTCGTAGTCCGAGCAAATCCGCGGCATTGGTAGCAGCTGATTCATCATGGGCTCCTTCCAAACTTGAAGTAAAAAGGACTGTATTCTTACATCTTTTTGCAGCTTGAACAGCTGCAAGTGAACTATCGACACCTCCAGAGAACAGAACAGCACTAGGGGTATTACGACGAAGTTTTGCGAAAACACCAAGCAGTGTTTCCTCTAGAATAGCTAGAGTTTCTTCTCGAGTGATATCTCTACTTGGCCTTTTTTCCAAGGATGTGAATTTCCCAGAATCCGTCTTTGCATCCCAAGTCTGGGTAACTCTTTGGCCTGGGATCAGAGTATGTGCTGAGGTAAGACCCACATTCCATAGACTCTTCTTTTCAGTAGAAAATACAAAGTGACTTTTCAGATTTCCATAAAACAGAGCTCTGGTACCATCGAGAGACCTATACAGATTTACTCCAGATTCATTAACGATGATCACAACTTCGCTAAATAGACTTGGAAGGGACTCTGCATTATATTTTATTTCCGACTGAATTAAATCCTCGTTCCTGTCGACAATTATGAGCTCATCATCAAGACTTCGAGTGGAGCGGGGACCCAATATCATGCATCTGGAGTCATTATGTTTCACAGTATGAAAAGCTTCGCATTTTCTATGCTTAATTACCTCGGACATCTTCTGAAGCATAAGCTCTGAATCTTTTTCCTCGCCCGAGACAAGTAAACCAGCAATACCTACCATGATACTCAACCAGAAGTCTGGACTTCATTGAGCAAGACTTCTTTTACCCCAGTGATTCCCTGCAATCGATTTCTAAGATTGCTGATTTCAACATTCAGTTGTTTTGGTGTGAAATAACACTCATAGAAACACTGATCTGCAGCTTGACAGATTCCGCTTGTGAACAGAATATCCTCAAGTCCGACTTCCATGAAGACCATTGTAAGTTCTTCTAAAAAGCTCTTGCTAAGTTTCTCAATGACGAGCTTGAGATACATCACAGTACTACTGTCAACTGGATACAGCTTGACATTGCCATCCTTGACAACGAGGATTGCCAGTCCATATTGTTGACCTATTCTATCAACAAATGCCTCTGGCAAAGTGATTCTATCCCCCTTCTCGATTTTCAGTACTCTTGCCTGCGTCATGTCACCCTTTGTCAATCAATTCTGCCTCCGAAGAGTCACTTGCCATGATACAATGTGGTGATTATATCTCTTGTGGGAGTGGTCAATAATCAGTTTCCGCGGCGAAACCAACTACGAATTTTCGCTAAAGCTTCTATTTCGGGCTTTTCCACAACTCGAAGTGCCCAATTCTTGTCGTCGGTGATTGAAAATTCGAGAAAAGCCACCTCACCTAGTGAACGGATTCTTTCCATTTCTTGCAGTCTATCAATTAACCAAGCTTTCTTTGAAACTGGCATTCGAGAAGTAGCCATGTCAAAAAGAGCTGGATGCAGATCAAAAATTAATGCCCGTTCTTTCATATATTCAAGAACTCCCTCTTGGAGCGCTTGGCTTATCTTTTCTCGATCTGTGAAGAATGAGGCTGCAACAGACATATTGGTGTATTTTTCTGGAATGTTCAGAGCAAATTTGAATGAACGATTGAATTTGGAGAGATGCGTTGCTGCATCAAGGAAAAGAATAGTCTCTGGCTTTCCTTCAAACTCATCATCCGATATCTCCAGTTGCTGTTCAGCTATTGTCCCTTCTTGGTCAATTACAGATTGAATTAGTTGGTCAGTGACTGGAGGAAGGTCTCCATCCTGAATCGATTCAATGGCTTCATAGGAGAGAGTTGCACTCTCCCAATCCTCTTGTTTCTGCTCCTTCTTTTTTTCTTCTTCCTGCATTTTTGGGCGTCTATGAGGGGGTATATATCCAATTTCCTCAACCAAGTGCTGAAGAACTAAAGGAAGAAACAAATCGTAGAGTGTTCCACGAGTTTCAAGAATTATCAAAACTGGTTTGAATGATGCCACTGCTTCGACAAGCCCAGATTTGAAATCTAGTGAATCGTCAAAGAACCTTCTGAGTTTCTCTTCCGAGTACCCTTTTTCTACTCGTTCTGTCCACTCTGCATAGACATCTTTTACCTCTTGTTTTCTACGATCTTTTATCATGTTCACAAACTTGCCCAAGTATCGAACTCCGCGAGAAACTGCAGTTGCAGGACTGATAAAAACAGTCATCATCCCAACCGCTTCACCAGCATATTCGCTGGCTTCAGTATCTCGAATTTTACCCATGACTTCTTCAGTCAAAGACGGCGGTCCAAGCTTCTCAACAAGTATTTCAATCATACCTGCAAAATCCTCAAAGGAAGCATCCCCCGGACCAATTCTTTCACCTACTGGTGACGCATCAGATAGGACTTCTGCAAATACATTGGGTCTTTTTACAAGCCAATCAAGAGGAACTCTCAGTGATGAAAATTCATGAAGCCATTTTCTCTCAGATTCCTTGGAACCAAAATAGAACTTTGACGAGTTAGGGAAAAGGCCATCAAAAATCTCCATGAACTGATCAAAGCCGGCTCTAGTGCTGAGTCCCATCTCATCCTTTTCCATAGCATCTACAACGAACACTAGTCCATTCTCTTTAGCCTTAGCTATCTTTGCCATAGTCAACATGACTTGTTTTGGTGATAGATATAGGAGGTTGCTCTCTACATATGGTGCATCATAGAAGGAAAAGAAACCAAGTCGTCTCCAAGATCTTCTAGACAGTTTTGCATTAGCGAGGTGTGAAAACCATTCATACCCACGCTTGTACCTTGGAATTGACTCATCATCTGTTTCAGAGTAGGGCATTTGATACACCTAAGGCTCGAATCAATCGACCCCTGAAGGCTATTTCCTCGTTATTGAGATAAAGCTATTGCATCTATCAGTCAGCTCTAACACCAAGAATTGCCAATACAACTGCAACCACAACGATTCCAATTATGACATAAATTCGCCATTCAAAACCAGTGCTTCCTGGTGAGAATGGGTCTACTGACGATGATAGAATATTCAATGTCCCATCAAATCCAGCCATATTCAATATTTCACATGCATAACCAGAATACAAGAGCTTCCCTGTTTCAGATTCTGGTATATTTGCAAAGGAGCCCTCCTGAGTCTGACAATTTAGGATGAAGTCTTCAACCGCAGATGCGTTTATTGATGAAAGTCCACCGAGAATCTCGATTGCTGAAAGTGCATAGTATGTTGATTCCAGACTTGTCACTTCAGTACCATTTCCTTCCTCAAAACCACCATTGTACTCTGTTTCCTCAGAGTCCATGACTTGTCGGTTAACAAGCCAGGTCCTTAGGCTGGTTGCATCAGGAATCGCTGCAAGAGGATCTAGAGCATAATATGCCATAACTGCTGCTGCAGTACCAGTCACACTTGGAAGGAAATCATCAGGACCCAACTTGTATCCCTCCCCTTCTCTGCAGCTTTCAATCCATTCAACAGTTGCAGTTTCATTAATCAGCCAATCCCAAGCATTTTCCTCTGGATACAGTGTATCTAGCAATCGAATAGATGACAAAGCGTAGGCTGTAGACAAAAGGTCTGGTCCGGCATTAGCATCGATTGCCTCAGTATTAAGAGCAAAACCACCAGATTCAGTTTGAGTTTTATTAATCCAAAAGAGGTTGGCTGTAGCGTTTATATCGTAGTCTTCTGTCCCTGGTATGTCACTCTGTTCTTGCAATATCTTCCAAATTGCTAGTCCTCTGTAATTACCTCCGTTTGTGACAGGTCCTAAGAGGTACTCACTTATTCCACCATATCGTGGCTCGGTTTCTTCATTTCCAGATAACCATTGGCGATCCACTAAAAAGTCCATAACTAACGTAATTGTTACCGGTGGGGGTCTATTTCGAATACTACCCAATTCATTCATGATACTTATTGCGCCATATGTTGGATCGATGCGTACCACTCCCTCACCTGGTATTGAATATCCACCTCTGACAGTGTCGTATCTACTAACCATGTATGATGTAAGAGAGTCTAATCGGCTTGCTGCAGCAACTGGTTGTGCTGTAAATGCAAGTAGTATGAAAGTAAACGCGAGTGCAATTGCTACAACTTTGACCCTTTTCATAATGACATCACGGTCAATCTAAATGTCACTGAGATTTTGCTCAGCGCTTTGAGCATCGGACTGAGGTGCGGTTATTAACGTTTCCCCCTCTCAAAGGTTGTACTAGGAAATTATGTGATGAGCCAATCATGCGTAACCAATTGGTCCTCTCTGTTTCTTCCTTATGTATGAATAAGCACTGTCTGCAGCAATGGCTCCGTGCCCAACAGCAACAGCAATCTGCTTCATGGACTCGACAACATCCCCAGCAGCGAACACTCCTGGAATATTTGTTGCTTGTTTGGCGTTGACAATAATCTCTCCACGCTTATTCGTTTCCACTCCAATACTTATAGCCAAAGAGCTTTCTGGACTTGATCCAAGCGCTATGAAAGCTCCATCCACTGTGAGAACTCTTTCTTCTCCTGTCTTCACGTTCTCTAATAGCAATTCATTAACAAGATCATTGCCTCGTATCTCTTTGACAATTGTGTCCCAAATGATCTCCACACTTGAGTTGAATACATAATCTTGGACTACCTTCTCTGCACGCAGCTCGTCTCGTCTGTGAATTAGGTAAACCTTACTCACTACCTCCGAGAGATACAATGCTTCAGTGACAGCTGTGTTTCCACCACCTACAACAGCAACAGTCTTATCTCGGAAAAGTGGGCCATCACAAGTTGCACAAAATGAAACTCCACGACCTGTTAGTTCTTCTTCTCCAGGTACATTCAGATGTTTGTGGCCTCCGCCTGTTGCGAAGATTATTGCTTTAGCTCTGTAAACACCCCGCCGAGTGTCAAGAAGAAAGTCGCCATCATTTCCTTCTTTCTCTACACTCTTGACTTCTGTTATCTCTTTGACGAATGCTCCAGATTTCTTGACCTGTTCCTTCATTTTATTTGCTAAGTCTAAGCCTACAATGAATGTGTACCCTGGATAGTTCTCAATACCCGGGCTAGTAGCCTGTGCTCCACCAAGGACTTTAGATTCTAATAATAGCGTCTTGAGACCATATCTTGCACTGTAGATGGCGGCTGTCATTCCTGCAGGTCCCCCTCCAATAACAACGAGTTCCCAGTTCAAGTCCTCTGTCAACCTACTGTCTCCGTATACGGTTCCAAGTATTGTGTTCTGGTCTCTTCATCAATGCTTAATCTTTCTTTCCTGTGTGAAAGGAAATTCCAAGCGCCTCAATTTGACTCAAAGATATATCCGTATGAGGTCTAATCTCTAAATGACTTGTTGGTTTTAGCAAATCCGAGATTCTACCAAATGTCACTTCTCTGATTGGGAGATTCCCTCTATTCATCAGATATGCTGCTTTTCGGTATCTCTCAGGATCATAGGTGAATATATGCGCCGGGCTGTTTAAAATCACAGCATCTACAGTATCTAGTCCATCCCAAGGCCAAGCTGCGTCATTAAATCCTTCAATGATAGTAATGTCAGCAGAGCTTTCCAGTCTGGCAAAAGATTCTGAAACATATCGTTCAAAGTTCAAGCGCTCGAACTCTTGGACTTCTTCAAGGTTATTGACAGATAGAATAGCTGCACCTCGTGTCAGCATCCCGGCTTCGTCTTGTTGAATGATAAGTCGTTCCTCTTCCAGAAGCCGCTGTGCAACTAGTACCGTTGTTTCAATTCCAGAAGCATCTGGTCTGCTGAAGCGTTCCATTGCGAGTACTGAACTTGCCCCAGCCAAACCTAATGTGTTTGTCAAGTTTTGTAATGGTCTCTCAAGACGCATTGGAACAAACAGACTGTGAACCGGATTGGCTAGTTCAATAGGATGTCTTGATTCAAAAGCTCTGCGAACTTCAATTGCGTCAGCTGAAACAATGATGCCCTCGTGAAAACAGACTTTCGTGTGTTCATATTTGTACCAGTAATTATGTCCACTTAATGGCTTGAAGTACTCAACCGAATAGCCTCCCTCAGTCAAAGCCCTACTCAGTTGGATGGCAAACTGTGTCTTCCCTGAGTCAAAACTATTCATCCCAACTAGTAAGACACGCATAGTCAAGCTGATTTACCTCGGAAAAAGAGATGAGTGGAGCCTTGCGGCTCCAATTTATTGTAACTTAGCTTTACATCATTCCGGGCATTCCGCCCATTCCACCCATTCCGCCAGGCATTCCACCCATACCCTCAGCACCAGGTGGAGGACCAGATGAAGCCTTAGCAGCAATGACATCGTCAATCCTGAGAATCATTTGAGCTGCCTCAGCAGCAGAGCGGATTGCTTGGCTCTTGACCCGCGCGGGTTCAATCACACCAGCCTTCATCATGTCAGAGGTCTTTCCATTCATTACATCAACACCGTACCAGGTACCGGTTTCCTTGGAGTGGTCCTTGTTCAGGTCTGCAATGATGTCAATGGGATCATGACCACCATTCTCAGCAAGTGTCTTAGGAATTATTAGTAGAGATTCAGCGAATGCCTCTATTGCAAGCTGCTCACGACCGCCAACTTTGTTGGCATAAACCTCAAGCCTTCTCGAAATCTCAGCCTCTGCTGAGCCACCGCCTGCAACATATGTTAAATCTTCTACAACGTTCCTCACAACACTAAGTGCATCGTGAAGGGCTCTGTCAGCTTCGTCAACAACGTGCTCAGTACCACCACGAATCACAATTGATACAGCTTTTGGATCCTTGCAGTTTTTGACATAGACGAGCTTGTCATCACCAATCTTGACCTCTTCGACAATTCCAGCAGAACCCAAGTAGGTCTTGTCCAACTCATCCAAGCTTGTGGCTATTTTTCCACCAGTGGCTTTGCCGAGCTTCTCGAGGGTGCTCTTCTTTGCCCTGCGGATTGCCATGATTCCAGCCTTGGCTAGGTAGTGCTGTGCAACATCATCGATTCCTTTCTGGCAGACGAGAACGTTTGCACCAGTGGCTACAATCTTGTCTACCATCCTTGTGAGCATGCGCTCCTCTTCATCGAGGAATGCCTTGATTTGGTCCGGACTGTCGATTTTGATCTCTGCATCGAACTCTGTCTTCTGAACCTCGATAGCTGCATCAACAAGTGCAATCTTTGCTCCTTCGACCTTCCTGGGCATTGACGCGTGAACTACTTCCTTGTCAACGACCATTCCTTTAACGAGCTCAGTTTCGATGAGGCTCTTGCCCTGTTTCTTGATGACTTCAATCATCTCGATGTCAGCTTTGATGCCACCATCGGTCTTCTCAGCAATCTGAAGTACTGCGTCAACAGCAATCTTTGCGAAGTGGTCCTTCGTACCAGAAACTGACTTACTGTTCATCGATGTTGAAGCGATACCGGTCAAGATTTTCTTGTCCATGCCTACCATTGATACTGCAATGTCCTTGAGTATCACTGAAGCCTTCTCGGCTGCTTTCTGATAACCACCAACAATAATTGTTGGATGAATCTTCTTTTCTAACAGGTCTTGTGCTCTCTTCAGGAGCTCTCCAGCTATAACAACGGATGTGGTTGTTCCATCACCGGTTTCCTGATCCTGGCTCTTGGCGACCTCTACAAGCATCTTTGCAGCTGGGTGTTGCACATCAATCTCTTTCAAGATTGAAGCACCATCGTTTGTGATGGTCACATCTCCGAGACTGTCCACAAGCATCTTGTCCATTCCGCGTGGACCGAGTGTGGATTTCACAGCATCGGAGATTACAATACCAGCCATGATGTTGTTGCCTTGAGCGGACCTGCCGCGTGTTCTTGAAGTACCCTCCTTAAGGATAAGGACGGGTGTTCCAGACAACTGTGCCATTTTGTTTTCCCCTTGTCTTTTACTGCAGTTCTATTCGTTTTCCTAGGATAGAATAGTTTACTGCTCATTATGTAAAACTGTACATGCACTTCGGCATATACTTCTAAAAAAACTGTACATGCACTTCGTTTTTAAAGCTTGTCAAAGGCCACTGATTTGAGCAAGTAGGTACAATCATCAGACTGACGAAGTGCTTATCTAGTTTTGAACATGGAACATAAGCGAGGGTCTGTTGTGAGCCGGGATGAATTTGCTACCGAGTCTGAACTCTATGGAGTGAGTCCTGGAGTCATTGCAATCATTATGTTCATTGTAACTGGCGTTGTTCCAATAGGTTTCATTCCAGAAACGACTTTCATATTTGAACCTATGATTTATTCTTTATTCTGGGTTTTTCCATTGAGCCATGACTTTTTCGGTTTTCCATTTGCTATGATGCCAGTTGTTTTTCTTAATCCATTTGTAATCTTCCTAACGTTACCACTCACGATTCTCAACGTTATCTATGCTATCTGGGTTGTTCGATATTACAAAGATCAAACATCTCGATACACTGCGATAATGATGGGCATGCTAAGCATGATTCTTCCAGTAGCATTGGCAATTTATCTATCAGCCATGTTTGGCACCCTCATGCTTGTCTACCCAATTCCAATCCAGTTTATAATTGGTCTCGTTTTACTCTGGAAGATTGAAGGTCCTGAAGTGATATCACCATGGTCTGGTATGCGGTTAGATCTATCATGGTGGAAGAGAGGTGGAAAGAAACGTAAGAGCGACTGGGATCCTTTCGAAAAGGAGCGGAAAGTTGCAGAGAAAGATGAATGGCTTGAGGGGTGACTAGTTTATCCGAAGTTGAAGACTCGTATCCAGAGTTGTTTGGTGTCAATCCTAGAGTGATTGCCGTACTTATGACCATCATAACATTAATTGTCCCTTTTGGATATGGCACTATTGAAACCGTCATTCTTTTTGACTGGTATGCAGGAGCTGGTTTTTATGGTCTCTTCTGGTACTTTGGCAGTGTGTGGACTGTTCCCACTTCTGGGTTTTTCCTTTTTAATCCGCATTTCCTTAAGTTGACAGTGATACTGAGCATTCTCAATATACTCTATGTTTTCGAATTAGTCAGATACTACCAAGGAGAGAGGTCTAAAACTCGTGTTATTGTTGTTGGGCTCGCTAGCTTATTATTCCCTGATTTGTTAGTGCGATTGTCAACCGTGCTTGTCCAGTGGCCATATTTTGGTATTAT
>PJET01000149.1 GCA_002825515.1 Candidatus Thorarchaeota archaeon MP11T_1
AGAAAGAGCAGCTTGATCAATAATAGGTTCTAATGCAAGTACGAGTCCGATAGAAGGATGAAGATGGCAATATGCAAGTAAACCAATTGTCTCTCCTGAAATTAGTAGAGCTTCAAACTTTGCAGTAAGCCATTGACTGCCAAATAGTGCTGCAATAACTGGCCACAAAATGATATTGAGAGCCAATCTCATTGGGTCTTGATTAAATTCCGTAAGCAGAAATAGATAAGGCATTAAAGCCATTGATAGAGTGGTAATTATTCCAGCAACCATAACATATCGCGTTCTACTGATAACATAGATCAAAAAGAAAAGTGCAGTAGCACTGAAGAATAGGGTTAGATTTTCGATCAATATTGCGAGAAACAATTGAATCATTGGAAGAAGAATCACTATCAGGAATAATGCAAATGACAGAAGCCTAGCTTTCATACGAACAATGTCGGACTTTATCATCATAGATGGCTCAAAAAGAAAATAGCGAACTCTCTGGAAAAAAGAAAATCTTTCTGGAATGAGTTCATCCTCGTTCATTGTCTTTAATTCCCAAATATGGATTGGATTATTGTGGTGACAAAATGAGGAATATTAAACCATGTAAGGTTTAGTTGATTGTGTTCTTTGAAGAATTAATCCTTGAGAAGCTTGGGAATAAACCGTGAAGCTACAATAACTGTTGACAAAACTATAATTCCTTGACTTGCTAGACTGATTATATGAGATCCTGTGGCAATCATTGTTAGACCATATCCAATAAGAGGGATTATACCAACAACAGCACCAGCAAAGGCAGAAACAAGACCCATTGCTTGATCAGAAGTGACATTAACTGCCACTGCTCTTCCTCCTCCTCTTATCCTGAATATTATTGCTCCTACAGTCATTCCAACAAAATAACCAACAGGAATCTGAAGGATGGGAATAAGTAACAGTAATGGTGTTATTGGATTGTTAATGAAAATCATGATGTCAATTGCTATCATGCTCAAGATATAAGGTACAAGCAGAATCGATGTCTTACTTTGAAGTACAAGCCTAGAGCTAATTGGTAATCCTTCATGTACAGATGCTCCTTGTGTGTCGAACATTAAGATAGATACCAGAGAAATGCCACCAAAAAGGTTAGCATAGTTAACAGCTGTTAGGGCAGTTATGCTTCGGAGCAATCCATTGACTTTCCAATATTGAATCATAGGGAAAAGCATTACAATTAGGAAGATTGGAATTGCAAAAACAAAGGCAGACCCGATATTTCTAGTGGCTAACCTAAGATCCTTTCGAATCATAGCTTTAAGTGGACTTGTTGAGGTTATTATGACCTCTTTCTCAATACTAATTTGGGTGGATGAAACACCACTAATTGTCATTTCCCTGAGTGTTCTCCCACTCCGACGGTACAAGATAACTGCTAGCAGAGTATAGACACATGTCCCAAGTAATGATGCAAGAAAAGTGCTTGATGGCATTGTAAATGCTAGCGATGCTGCAAAGAAACCATATGAAAATGGGAAGACTAGTGCAAGAGTGGTATAAGCAGTTTCACCCCAAATAGATGAAAGTTCGATGATGAATTTCATCAAACCAGGAAGATAGCTACTTAGGCTATAGACGCTGATCATGCCAATGACAATACCAAGGGAGGCTGCGATTCTAAAGAAGCTGGAGCTTCTAGATTCATCTGATGAGTGTGATTTCCTATGAAACCATTTTGACATGGCAACAAGAGCTCCAATTGCAACAGAAACAGTACTCGCACATGCAATTAACGCGATTGCTGCTACCAATGGTCCATAAAAAATCAAGCTACCGATTGGGAATATTGTCAAAGAGAGTAATACTGGAGCAAAGAAAACTCTCGCAAAGGTCATGAACGAAAGCTGTTCAATATCCGCTCTGCTTAACGGTAGTGTAGCTGGCAAATTCATGGCACCAGATGTGATTAATCCAGTTGTGGATGTGAGATTGAGAAAGAACACCACAACAAAACTTAGGCCGAGATATACAGTAAAACCAACAGCTAACCGAGCCTCTGGATTACCAATAGCAACATCGAATGCAGATGCAGCAAGTGCAAGAATAGCAATCATCCCTAGAATTAATGTAGTCATAAAATAGCTAATGCGACTTGATGACTTGATTGAGCGAGCAATCTTTTCAGGTTCTTCTTTAACACGAGCTAAATTGGATGGATTCATCTCAAGGAAAGCTTGGAAACGTGCTTCTTGTGCTACCACACCTGCTAGTTTCCAGCTTTCTGAGAATTTCATTCAACCAATGCCTCCCTGAGAACAGATACGCCTTCAGCAACCTCTTCCTCTTGCTGTGTTAACTTGAGGAATAGGCTCTCAAGGGTTGCACCATCTCTCTGTGCTTTAATACGAAGCTCCTCTAGTGTTCCCTCAGCTACTAGAATACCTTCATCAATTATTCCAACACGGTCACAAAGACCCTCAGCAACTTCCATTACATGCGTACTTAATAGCACAGATCCTCCATTTTCGGCATGTATTCTAACGATGTCTTTCATGATTTTTGCAGAACGAACGTCTAGACTTGAAAATGGTTCATCAAGTATCAGTAATTTAGGTGCATGCAGTAGTGCTGCTATCAGCATGGTCTTCTGCTTATTGCCTTGTGACAAAGTGACTATCATCTTGTCGTAATGCTTTCCAAAATCAAGAGCTTTGACAAACTCCTTCATTCTTTTACTAATCTTTTCTTGAGGGAGTTGCCTTATCGATACGATAAAATCGAAAAGCTCTCTAGGTGTGAGTGAGTCATACAACTGCTGTTCTTCGGGTACATATCCGACTAAGCGCTTAACTTCAACTGGATTTTCAGTCGAACTAATACCAAATACACTCGCATGACCAGAATCGGGATCCAACAAACCCATGAGCATTTTAAGTGTCGTAGTTTTTCCAGCGCCATTAGGACCTAGAAGCCCATAGATCTCACCTTCTCTAATATTTAGGTTAAGTTCGTTCACAGCAACTAGGTCACCAAAAGTCTTTACAAGATTTTCAATTCTTACAGCAGACATTATTCTTCAAACTCTCTTTATTTAATTAAGCAACTCCCGGATGCGAATGTTTCTCTCGAGGATATATAATGTTTAACAACTAAGCGATAATTCAAATCAAGAAGCCTCCATGTTTTCAGTTTCGATACCATTGCTTCTCAAGGCTACTCGCCTTTTTACGAAGGTCCAATAGCTATAGAAAACTAACCACCCAAATGTTGGTATCGAAATGAATAACCAGAATTCGGGAATTGAGAAGATTATATAGATATTGAGGAAGACAATGGTAGCCAGGTTTATGAACCACGCTCTTCGTTGCCAACCATAATTCGATACAACATGTACTGCTCGAAGAGCTGCAAATCCTCTATCATTCAGGGTGTAAAGTCCATCTTTGTCAGTAATAACAATAGCATCCATTTTCTTGAGATGAAAATCCAAGAGACCGCTGCTCTTTATCCTTAGATTCCGTTTTAGATCTGCAAATCGTGTAGGTCTTTTAGCGAGTTCCTTCAGTATTGCAATTCTCATCGGGTGGGAGATTGCTTCAAACACTTCATCCGAGGTCATTTTTCTTCACGTCTGACATGGGAACGGAATGATATAATCCTACGGTCATTGACTAGTAGGTCAACAAGTCTTGACCTGATAATTATTCATTTTCCTTTATTCGTTATAATAATCCAAGATGCTTCTTTTTATAGCAAAAATATCATGGACAAAGATTGCGCTTATAGTAGGGTTTCTTTAACGGTTTTTGAATAAATTGAGATGCCTGCTCGGAGGATATGCATAATGGTAAAACCCTTGAAGCGATTATGGATTATGATCATCTTTTCATTCCTTCTTTTGGTACCAATATCCGAAAATCCCACAATCAGAGAAAGATCAATCTTGAAAGTGACCAAAGCAGATGTTGCCTCTGGACATGTATATGGAGAATTAGTCATTGAAGAAATTTACGAAGAAATAACAACTTCGAAGATACGAAATATTGTACAGCGTTTTACGGAAAATGGTTCACGATATCTCAATGCTGTATTTGATGCAGATATCGAGGGACCGAATAAGTATGCTCGAAATTATATAATAGAACAATTAGGTGGACGTTCCAATGGAAGGATTGAGATTGAAATCATTGGAAGTTATTACAATGTTGTTGGAAAACTACCAGGATATTTGCCTGGTAACAATCCAGTATTCATTGTAACAGCGCATTATGACTCTCCTGATGCGTGTCCTGGTGCAAATTGCAATGGAGCAGGCATTGCGGCAATGCTTGTTTTGGCGGAAGTTATGTCTAGATTCGAGTGGCCTTTAGATATCTATTTCTTAGCTCTGAATGGGCTACACCCACACGGTAGAGAGATGAAGGATTACTTGGAAGGAAGTCGTGAGGTTTCAACTGAATTTGAACATAGAGGAATTGAAACCCTTGCACTTTTCAATATCGATACTATTCTATATGCAGATCCCGAAGCACCTAATGACGGGAAGGTACTCATGGGCTATGATGGTATTGGTGACTACAGCAGAGGTCAGTACTGGGCAGAACTAACTAGGACTATCAGTAATAACTATGGTAGGAATTACATATTACCAGTTCCTTCATCCCTCTTCCCTCTATGGTATATTTCAGACCATTATCCATTCTATATAAGAGGGTTCTCTGGAACAATCTGTGCTTTTGAATCAGGGTGGGCTGTTGATCCCTCCTATCATGGTGTAAGTGATGTTTACTTCAACGTATTATTCAACTATGACATTTGTAGAGAGGTGGCCGCAGCAATCGGTGGAAGTATGGCTTATGTAATGGGTCGGACTTATGGCGAGCGTAGAGAATTCAATTTCTCCTTCATTATACCACATGATTGGACAGAAAAGCTCTACATACCTATCACAGTAGCAACAAATATTGAAGTCACATGCAGATGGTTTGGTGGTCCTGCTTCATTCTTTATCACAGACCCTTCTGACCAAATTATAGGTATTGCTGAGTTTGACCATGCGTCAGCTTGGGAACATACCAATTTGTTCAACATATCAGTTGCAAATAGGGGACTCTATACTCTTATTTTGAATAATACTGGAGATGATGCTGTAGGATTCGAGCTCTTCTACTCTTATGACAGTGATGTAGACCATAACGATATCCTTGATAGTAGAGAGTTCTGGATAGATGCCGGACTATTTGGTACTGATTCAGATTCTGATGGAATTTCAACCGCTGATGAACTCTTTCTTGGAACTGATGACAACAACATTGACTCAGATTCAGATTCTATGGATGACAAATATGAGATTGATAATGGGTTTGATCCAACTGACCCTTCTGATGGAGCTGCAGATTATGATGGTGATTCTCTATCAAATGCTGAAGAATATATTCTTGGACTTAACCCATGGAGCGTTGATACTGATTTCGATTTAATGCCTGATGGGTGGGAACATGAAAATGGTCTCAATCCACTTGTAAATGATGCTGATCAAGATCCTGATGAAGATGGCAAAACAAACATAGATGAATTCCTAGCAGGTTCAAATCCATTTTTGGCTGAACTTGAAGTGCTTACAGTTCCCACTTTTTCAATAACAATACTTGCTATCGTTTCTGTAATTGTTGTCATAGGCTGCTGGATGAAGAAAGAATCCTGAATATTGGAATAATCGGTTAACATCATGACATAATATAGCATCAATTATTATGAAAGAGCTTAAGGGTTTAGATGTTCTTTGAAGAACTCCAATATCTTGTTGTAGACAGTTACCTTGTTGTTAAATTTCAAGACATCATGTCCTTCGTCCTCAAACATAAGATATTCCACATGCTTCCCAGAAGCATTTAGTCTATCTACAATGTCTTTAGATTCTCTCTCGACAACTCGTGGGTCATTCTTGCCTTGTATCACAAGCAGTGGAGCGTTAAGCTGATCCATATATGTGCTTGGAGAACGTTCTTTCAAGAGCTCCGCATCTTTTTCTGGATGTCCGATTGACAAATAGAAATAACTTGCCCAGGATTCTGGTAATCGTTCCAAGAAAGTCGTGAGATCGTATGGACCAAACATATCGCATGCAGCTTGCCATAAATCGGAATGTCTTGTAATAAGCATCAGTGTCATGAAACCTCCATAAGAACGACCCACAACCGCCCTTCTTGATGAATCAATTCTAGAGTCCTCTTCAAGGAACTTGAGACCCTCAATATGATCTAAACGATCATTTCCACCCCAATCAAGATCAACATGTTTTCTATACTTGAGACCGTATCCAGAACTTCCCCGAACATTTGGTACAAAGACAGCGAAACCATTCAATGTGAGTAGTTGAATTAGTGGCATACTGAACCAAGTGAAGTCGGGTCGTTCTTGACTCTTGGGTCCACCATGAACATATAGTGCCAGAGGTCTAGCACCTTTGAAGCCCAATTTCTTGGATGGCATGTATAATCTTGCTGAAATTCTCAGACCATCGAAAGACTTGTAGCTTGCATCTTCTCCGGATGATAGTAGATGGCCTGGTATCCCTATAACCCTCTCATTAGTCAATTGCAGAGGTCCTTTTCTACCTGCACCAGGGGTATAGAGATAAAGTTGTGATGGTTGTGTGGCACTTGTAAACGAAATCACATATTCCACAAGTTCATTTGATTTGAAGGTTCGGGCTTTATCCCATTGAACACCCAGTGATACACCATCATTAAATGGACTCTCTCCAACTATGACCTTCTTGATGTCCATTCTTTTATTGGCTAGATTAAACTCTGCTTCATATTTCCATGAGCAACCATCAATGTTGTATCCGAGTACGAATCGATTACCATCAATATGTGTGATATGCTGGAGTTCGCCGATTCCTTTGTGACTTAAGCCTTGCACATCAATCAAAGTCAATTCTTTTGGTGCCTCTAAGTCCATGAACGCAAGACCACCTAGGTCATCAAACTCCGTTGTGTGGACCAAAACTACATTGTTAACCCAATGTACAGGATTGACATCGTATACTCTTGTTTTGCTATCGTCTTTCCTTTCCCTAAGAGGAGTACCTAGAATTGTTTTTAGACCATCTTTACTCTCTTCCCAAAGGAAAATGACAATATCACCGGAAATGTAACCTTCACTAAGAAGAACTCTAGAATGATCTGCATTGGGCTCAACAAATAACCCATGCTCACTCACCCCGAGAGTAGTTTCATCCATCGTTTCTAGATTGACTTTCATAGTATATTGGAGAGACTTATCCTTTATTGTACGGTCATCTCTTTTGAAGTAAGCAATGTTATTCTTAACATCCACTTCGATGCAGGTTATTTGCTGGCCAAGAAATCTATCACCGAAGATTCGTTCTGGAACTCCACCATCAAGTGATACGAAACTAGGCTGATAGAGTTCGTTGCCGTTTTCATCCACCATTACAAGTATCTTCTCGATATTCGGAAATACCACATAAAGACTACCTGCCATCAAATGAGGGTTCTGGAGAGCTAATCCAGCAGGAATCAACCTTTCTGGAAAGCTACCAGTCTTCCTCATTCTATAAAGACTCACCATTCCACTCATATCACTGATAAAATAGACATAGTCACCTGCAATTTGTGGAGAAACAGTCTGTCTTGCAGATAGAATCGATTCAACGGGATATTCAACCATTTGCATCGAAAATCAGCTAAACCGTCTTTCTTTTGATTCTACCGAATTACAATTTGATAATGAAACTCATACTCATAGACAATAATAAGAACCCCACGTTGAACCTGTGGATTTAACAGGTGTAATCTCTCAAAGACAATAAGTTTCGTGAGCTGAAAAAGAATGCAGTACAGAACTTTAGGAAAGATTGGTACCAAAGTATCAGTTCTTGGATTTGGTTGTATGCGACTTCCAACTCTTGGACAAGATGGAGGAATCAACAGAGACGAGGCAATCAAACTCATTCGCAAAGGAATCGATAACGGAATCACCTACGTGGACACGGCTTGGACAGACCATAGAGGAGAGAGTGAAGTCGTGTTAGGCTTGGCTCTCAAAGATGGATACCGAGAGCAGGTCACTCTCGTGACAAAATGCCCTATAGGTAGAAAGGAGTTTACGGAGCCACGGCATTTTGATGAGCACCTTGATGAACAGCTTCAACGATTGGATGTTGATTATGTTGACTTTTACCTATTTCATGCTCTGAATAAGAAATCGTTTGACGAAAAGGTATTGGCTCTCAACCTTATTGAACGAGCGATGAACGCGAAAAAGGCTGGAAAAATCAAGCATATTGGATTCTCCTTCCATGACACACCAGAGGTTTTGAAAGAAATCATTGATTCAGGGTATTTTGATCTTATGCTTGTTCAGTACAATATAGTTGATCAGGTAAATCATGAGATGATTAATTATGCAGGTGAAAAGGGACTTGCTGTAGCAGTAATGGGATCTGTTGGTGGAGGTCGATTGGCGGGAAAAGACCTACCAAAAGAAATGAAAAAATGGCTCACTCCAGGTAGAGAGAATTTTGCAGACTTAGCTTTCAAGTTTGTCCTTAGCAATCCCAATGTGTCAGTTGCACTATCAGGAATGGGCTCAGAAGAGATGCTGGATGATAACCTTAACATCAACTCAAAAGATGATTACGACCAATTGAGCAAGAGAGAGAAAGAATCGATTGGTAATATTGCAAAGAAATTCAAGGAATTATGCGACCTCGTTTGCACACAATGCAAGTATTGTGAGCCCTGCCCTAATGAGGTTAACATCAGTTTCATTTTCGAGTCATTACAACGTCATGAAATCTATGGGGACAGGGAAAAGGCAAAGAACTACTATTCGATGATTGGTAAGACTCCATGGGCTGCAGGTAAGGATGCTACTGCATGTCAGGAATGTGGTGAGTGCTTGGAGAAATGTCCACAGGGTATTGAGATAATTGATCAACTCAAGAAAGCACATGAAGTTCTGATGTGATTTGACTAATAGCGATTATGAAAAAAAGAAAATTCTTGGAGAAGAGAAAGATTCTCTTCTCCAAATTCAGTACTTGTGAATTAAGACCTTCGCTTAACGATTACAACAACTCCAATCAAAACGATAGCTACACCAAAAGATATTGGCAATAGATTATCGCTTAGGAGGTCAAAAATTGGTAGTGGGTGCACACCAGCAATAAGAAGATTCTCAAAACCAATCTTAGGGTCATGAACTATTTCACTACCTTGTGGGTAGTTCAGATAGATCTCTTGCTCAGTGGTTGTGATCTCATGAATGCTTGAGTTGACTTGATGAGTGACTCCATCAATCTCTGCAGACTCCTTCCAAGAGAAGAAACCAGTGACATCAGTCAATAGAACATCGATCTCAGCCTCAGAAATAGCTCGGCCATCCTCTTCATCCTCTGTTGAATCATCAAATGAGGTTTGCAATTCCGTGCTAAGCTCAACCTTCAGAGCGAGTTGTGAATTCACATCAGTGAAATTGAAGTTGCGAATGAACACATCAATCTTCACTTGAGTTGGAGCAATAATACTACCGTTAATCTCAGTAAAGTCCCCAGTAGCGTAGACCCTCGCTCCAAATACACCATCGGTAGTTAAAACATCGATGATGTGTAGCGGACCATCAGCTGTGTTCTCGACAGTGTATACTATTGGTTCAAAGCTAACTAGCTCGAGTGTTTGAATATCAGTATCGATAGAATCATCATAGACTCCATTCTCGTTGACATCGAGATATTCTACAAGCTCATCAAAGTGTACCTCGAATTCACGTTCAGTTTCGTTGGTGGCTGTTTCGGTTTCGAATCCAATCGTGAATTCTACACCATTTAGACCAACCTCAACTTCAATCTTGAAAGAGTCTTCCACTCCTCCAGATTCAAGCTCTGACTCAATCTCTACATACGTAGGTGTTGCGCTAACAGAAACCTCACGATCGTTGGAATGATCATCCTCACTAGTACTAGTGGTTTCTGTCCCATCATCAACTGTTGTTTCAGTTTCATCTTCTGTTGTGTCATCCTCTGTGGTTGTTTGTGCTTTGGCACTCACAGCAGATGATAACACGAGGAAGAGTAACATCACAAGAATTGCTTTGTTAAGAGTAGCGTGCTTCATCATCGAATCACTGAACCAACTGTCCAAAGTTAGTATATAACGTATGTTAAGCAAGTTTATGGTATTACGGAAAAAAGGGGCCCTCATAATGCTTTATTTCGATATTGAAGCTTCATAACGTTTCAGAACGTTTCTATGAGTAAATAGAGATTTTTTTTCTTTGCCTCTGGATAGAGTCTTCGTCTGACTCAAGGTTCAGGTGCACATAGGAAATGAACCCCCAAAGAAAGACCAGAGGGTCCCGAGAGACCCTCAACGCTTTCTGTTTAACTAACGACGTTTGACAAACACTACTAACACGATGACAACTACAGCTATTCCAACACCTGTGACGATGAGCAGGGTGGTCATGTCACCATCATCTGTCATTCCATCGGTGGAAGTTGTCGTTGCAGTTGTTGTAGTTGTTGTTGTAGTTGTATGTTCAAAGGAACATGGTTTTGGTATGTCATCAACAGTGAGGTTGTCGATTGCAGCACCAGCAGTACTGTAACAGTAGAACTCGAGATATGTAGAGGTTGTGACAGCATTGTAAGTAAAGTGGGCTTCGGCGGTTCCATTGATCCAGATACAGAAGTGACCTTCATTTGTTCTGCTTATCTCAATGTGGTGCCATCCTTGCATGGGGTCATTAACGAAACTTGCGTGAATCGGATGATCAAGTCCGTGCATCGACCAGACGATGAAACTCCAGGCGGGTGCTGATGATGGTTTCCAAGCTCCTACAGCTATAAAATCAGAGGGGTACATCGGGATTGGTCTGGATCCGTTCGACATGATATAGACATAGATAACTCCAAAATCGTCTGCAACGTCTGGAATATACATATCAAAACTCCAAGTCCCTACATTCACGGTACTGTTGTGCCAGGCATAGTTGAGATCATCATCAAGTACCTTCAGTGTGTCATCTGCATCAGTGAAGTTGCCTTCTATCTTGGTTAAGTTACCGGGATTTGAGTGTGCAAATATTGTCCAGTCATCCAACCCATCATCGAAATTGTCACTCCAAACCACAGCTGCACTTGTAGTGGTTGTGCAAACTGAAATGCAGAGAACGAGAATTATAACTACGGCAATAAAGTGCATCCGTCTTATCTTCATGTATACTACATCCCATCCTTTGTCCACACAACAAAGAACTGAACAGATGGTATATTCAGTATTGATTATCTCTGTTTCTTCGGTTTGCATATGCAAAGAAAGAAAGACCAGAGGGTCCCGAGAGACCCTCAACGCTTTTGTTTTGCTCACCTACGTCGAAGAATGACGATTGCTATTATAACTACACCAACACCGGTTCCAACAATCAGAACAATCAACAGTGGATCGATTGGCGGTGGGGTTGTTGGTGGTGTTGTAGTAGTTGTAGTTGTCAGTAGCGATAATATCTTATCAGGGTCATCATCAACAACTAGGTTGTCGATGGCGGCACCAGAACAATTTTGACAATAAAGCTGGAGATACGTAGAGCTGGTGACATCATTGTTGGTAAAGTTGGCTTCGAGCGTTCCATTGAAGGCGACCAAGAATCGGCCCTCACTTGACCTGCTTATATCAATGTGGTGCCATCCTTCTATGGGGTCCACAATGATGTGCGAGAAAATATCCCAATCATCTCCTACCCACTCCCAGACGATAAACTTCTTGTTCCCGGGATCCGGATCGTTCCAATATCCAACAGCAACATAACTC
>PJET01000150.1 GCA_002825515.1 Candidatus Thorarchaeota archaeon MP11T_1
GGTACAAAGGAGGATTCTGGTTGACATACTATGTAGATGAAGTGTTCTGCATGGCAGCTTCCACCGAGAATGAATCCTTCTCTTTGGTCAACGAACAGACTGGAAAGGGGATACTCGAAGTGTCCCTTAGCCATTCTCCGCTACTGGATGGAGTGCCAGCGATACGGACACACATTCAGGTCTGGAGCCATAATAAACCGATTATGTTGATGCGGCATAAGACCACGAATGTAGCCGAACAAACCATCAAGACAATGAAACTCTATGAGTTCATGGATTTTGATGTGGGAGGTCCTGCAAGCTACAAAGACGATAAGGGTGTATACGACCAAGATAGTGGGCTTATGTTGGTATACGATGGAAATCCCTTACATGTTGCGCTAGCATCTCGTCCTCAACCGGACCGATGGGAAATATCACCACCTACGAAGCTAGTAGTCAGCGAAGAATTCCCAGATCTACAGAAAAACCTCGAGCTCGGACCAATGGACGTGGCGACCGGACTCCAATGGAATCTAGGAGACTTGATTCCTGGAGACACTTCAATTGTCGACATTGTCATTGTATCAGCGACCAGTCTTGAAGAGATTCAAGCACTAATCCCTGAGGGATGGAAGCTTTTCGACAAGAAGATTCGATGAAGCAGGAACGTAAAGCAAGGCAGTTCTTGCTGAGAATTGGGAAGCACCCAATGTCTTCTGTTGGAAGCTTAGCAGAAAAAAAGAGAGAAGGGGACTTAGAAGTCCCCTGGTCTAGAGGTTATCCTCTAAATAGTCTGCCAGCATCCGAGCCTCGTTAGTTAAACAGGCAAGCTGTCCTTTACTACTAAGATTTCCACCTGTTAGCAGTCCCATGTTCTTCAGAGAGCGTAAGTTCCATTTCACAGTACTATATGGAACAGTACTTGTACGTGAAACTTGGTCTGCAAGAGCTGTCATTGTCATTTCATGAAACTTCAGCAACTTGTGACTCATTCTAAGTACCTGCTTCTGCGTATCGCTCAACCTAGCCTCAGCTAATCTGAAGAACGATGCAGCAAGACTTTGAAAAGCAGTCGTCGAGACCTTACGGTCACTTGAGAACACATTCACCTCGTGACCTAATTTGGCAGTCACCTGCTGGATGGTAGTCACCTTTTGTGTTCGAGACCCGATATCGATGGGCAGTGGACGTTGTTTCAGTACCCATTGCATTTTTCACCTCGTTATTTTTGGGTCAGTTTGTGCAAATCGATGTTTGTACTTAAGGTTTACCAGTAACGCGAAATCGTCAGTATCTATTCGAGATCAGGCATCTCAAGACCCATTCTTCTTAACTTACCAAATCCTTGACTGAAAAGACTCATGTGATGTCGAATACTCTCTTCTGTATCTGCTAGATTTGTTAGAAAAGGAACTATCTCCTCAAATCCGCCTGATTCATATTCTTCTTTCATCGAGTGTATTGTATCACTCATTGCTAACATTTCATCAGTTAGGACTTGTGTTAAATCGATCATTGATTGAACAACTTCTCTCGCTGTCGAATCTGGCATATATGGAAGGAAATCTTCGAAGGCAACTCCAGCATTTCTGCACCTATCAACTCTTCCAGGGATGATTTCATCATACATTGATTGCATCCAACTAATTCGTTCCTTACTAGTTAGGTCTCTCAGATTCTCAAGAGAGAAATACCCTGTATAGGGTCCAAATTCTGTGCTCTCATAGTAAATCCATTCTTCAAATGCATCAAGTACTCGACGCCATCCATCTTGTTCAGACATCGGCCCACCTAAATCACCGTCATCAATTGAGGTTATAAACTAGAACGGTTTTAGAAAAGTGAATATGGCACCAGAATTACTAAGCTCGATAATAGAGATTCTAAGGCAGACAAAAGAAAATGGCGTACTTGTGCAGATTAATTCCCTGAGAAGTGAAATATTGGATCAACTCGGGGTTGCATCTGTTAAAGAGGATTCTGTAGGTATTAGTCGAACTCAGAGAATAAACCTCGCAAAGAGAGCTGTACAGTTAGGCGGAAATATAGCAGAGGTAATGGAATTACTAACTTGGAAGGATTTCGAAGGATTTGTTGCGGCAGTGTTGACAGAGAATAATTACGAATGTGTAGAAAGTTTTCGGAGAAGAGGAAATTCATCAATACAGGGAATGGAAATTGATGTTATTGGTGCAAGAGGTAGGACTATTATAGCAATTGATGCAAAGATGTGGAGTATTAGAAGCGGCAAGACTTCTGCTCTCAAAAGAGCAGCAGAAAGGCAAAAAGAAAGGACACAAGAGTTGAGTAAAGAATTGGATATCTTATCCAATAAACTAACTAGGTTGACCTCAGGAGAATACAAATTGGTTCCTGTGCTTGTCACTTGGCTTGTTGAGGATGTAGAACTTCACGAGGGGGTGCCAGTTGTTCCCATCTTCAAACTGAACTCATTCATTTTGGATTTTGACCAATACGATGACTTGATCGTTTCCTATTTAGGCCATCGTAAAATCTAGTCAAACTGAAACAATGAATTTGTGACGGTATCCATTAAGATTTCATCTATTTCAAGCTGCGATATATCATGCGAGTCCACAATAGCTGGATAAGAAAGTAGATTTGCTCTTGTTGCTTTTGATAGTGACTTTACACGATCTTCAGGACTCGAAGCTTGGATTGTTTCAAATTCGGTTGCAGACCTTTCAAGTTCCTCTATCGTGAGTCGAAGAGATTTGTTAGATACTGCTTTTGGGTTGAGAGATTCAGTACCTGCACTGCATGAAGAGCCATTTCCTTCAAAATTACCATGAGCCACAATGAGGATTCGTCTAGTTTCTTTGCTTGAGGTCAACCATTTCTCAAAGAATCGATTTAATTGTTCAGTTTCATCATTATTCTGGCTGTATTTAGATATGTAGCCTGCTAAGGTTTGAATCGCCATAGGCACTCCTTTTTTTGTATATGGGGGACGAACCCTAGAGTCTGAACAGATAAGAACAAGAATTGAATCATCCAATGCGTCAGGTTTTCGGACTAAATGTAAAATTCTATTCTCATATTCGTAATTACGTCCTTTGCCATGAACAATTATCTTTACTCTTAGATTCTCGTAATTCACTTGAAAAGCAATAATTGGCAATGATTTCATATCTGGATGAAGTTTGATGTTGTCCAGGGTTTCTCTAATAACTTCTAGAGGCTCCTCGATATCAAATGTTACAATTACTCCCTTCTTGCTGGGGAATCTACTATAGAATGAAGCAGGACCTGTGAAAAGGTTGGGAGTTAAATCAGGCGGAAGTAATGCAAATCCTGGGACTCGGGTCGCATGCAATGCATCGCCCTGATTCAAACTTAAAAGTTGGAGATCTTGACTACTTCTCGTTATGGGAGAAATCAGTAGAAAGCGTGGAAACTGTCCCTGTGCTGCTAGTTCCATTCGTGCTAAAAGTAAAGCATCTTTCTTACGTTCAATAAAGTATTCCGCTGATATTTCCATCAGCTGATTGATCATAATGAGTTACTCCGAAATTTCCCTCAAGTAATGTAAGCCCTGAAAGTATATGGGTTTGCCTAAAGAGAACATGAGATTCGTGGATAGTCCTTTTAACGGAATTTCAAATCTCAAGTGGTAGTAATTCAAGGTGATTTCCATGTCTGGTCGCAAATTCGGAGTGGTTTATCATGAGAATGTGAATAACTGGGCTACCAAATCTCTAATAGAAGCTATCGAAGTAAAGGGCCACATTCCTAAACCGTTTAGACTACCAGATGTATCTGCTCAGCTTCCGAACAAGTTCACATACCTAGAAGATGAAGATATATCGGACATGGATGGCGTGTTAGTTCGAACAATAGGATTTGGCACAGGGGATCAAATAACATTTAGAATTAGTTTGTTAGAGCACTTTGAAGATACAGGAATCTATGTTATGAACCCCGCATATTCTTTCAGGAGAGCGAAAGACAAGTATGCAACCCTAACAGCACTGCACAAAGGTGGTATCAAAGTCCCGAAGACATACATTGGAGAGAACCTTGAAGCGGCAATCGATTTCGTTGACAAGGTGGGAGATGTTATAGTCAAACCTCTAATTGGCGCTCGAGGGATGGGGGCTATTAGAGCTGAACATCGGGAGCTAACATATCGAGCAATGAAGTTCATTCATCAATTAGGTCAAGTACTCTATGTTCAGGAGGTAATAGAGAAACCGAATCGTGACATCCGTGCTTTTGTAATTGGAGGAAAGCTGATTGGTGCAATGTACCGGTATATACCAGATGGTGTTGATGGCGAGTGGCGTACAAATGTCCATGGTGGTGGAAAAGCAGAACTGACAAAGTTGACGCCCGAGTATGAAGAGTGTGCTATTAAAACTGCAGAGATATTGAAACTCGATTATACTGGGATCGATATCATAGAATCTACAGAGGGTCCATGTGTCATCGAGGCAAATGCAGCTCCATCTTGGAGTGCTCTATCTCGAGTGACAGGTATAGATGTGGCTTCATTGATCATTGACAGATTGATTGATCATTCAAGCCGATAGTCTTGCTTTCAAAACCGCTTCCACTTCATCTTGGTTAAGGATTGTGAAGAGCTTATTTTTCGTGTCAATCCTACCAATCTCAAGTGTCTTTGCTTTCTCTTCAGGCGCTACATCTGCTTTATCAGTTGCTTTGAGAAGACCTTCAATTGCTAAATCAAGTGCTCCATCGAGATTAATCGATTCCTTGTATTTTTCTCCAAAGAAATCACGAACCACGTCAGCTTCTTTACCAATTGCCGCAGCTTTCCATCCCCAGAAAGACCCAGAGGGATCAGTTGTGAATAACTGAGGACCATGATCATCGACGCCAGCTACAAGCAGAGATACTCCATAGGGACGCACTCCACCATACTGAGTATGCATTTGTTTTGTGTCGCAGATATTTACAACTAAAGATGATATCGAGATTGGCTCATCATAACTAAGTCGGTTAATTTGTGCTTGGACACGTGCTTGGTCAATTAATTTTCGTGCATCAGCATGTAGACCAGCGATAGCTGTTCCCACATGGTCATCTATAAGTAGAATTTTCTTGAGCGAGTCAAGATCCGCCATTGGATGAGGAGATCTTTTCTCTCCAACAAGTACAACACCATTTGTTGCTTTGACTCCTACTGCAAGCGGTCCGTGACGTACTGCTTCAGTAGCATACTCTACTTGATACAATCGACCTTCAGGGCTGAAAACTGTAATCGCTCTGTCATAGCCCATTGACTGTGTGGGAAACATGTTTTGAACAACACTCCAGTAATTTATGACCTAGCTTCCGGTGTGGTCAAATCAACGTCATTCCTAGGGCGTTTAAAAGGTTGTCTGTGTGTTCGCCAGTGGTTTGATTTCATCGCCATTCGAATCGCAAACTGATTGGTTCAGGAATCAATCCAATCATAGATTTGATTTCGTCGAGTATTGGTTCAGTGAAATCTTTCACATCTGTACCTCGAGTTCCTGCAGATTTGACATAGTTTTGTATAACATATTCTCCTGAAAATCCATAGTCTGAAAGGAGTTCAGAAATTCTGAGAATTTCACTTGGTTTTGTTAATCCGCCAACATATGTTGTTCTCGGCCACAATGTAATATTCGAATCCAGGATCATCATGATACTCTGCTCTATACGAGGCCAAGGATTACTCCTGACTCGTGTCACATCACAATAACGTTCAGGAGTTGTTTTGATATCAAACCATACGGAATCCAAAAAGGGGATTGATTTTCTAAGCACATCAGGTACGGTTCCTTGTGTATTGAGATTAATATGTTTGGCCGATTCAGATCGTAATTCCTGAAGCAAATCTGGAAGGTCCTTTTGAATTGTTGGCTCTCCTCCAGTGATGCAATACCCATCTGTGAGGTTGCCGCGAAGTTGTAGAACAAGGGCTTCAATCGAGATCTCATCACCGGATGTGAGGGGGATAATTTCAGCATTCTGACAATAGGGACAGTCTAAATTACATCCTGCGGTAAAAAGCACAGTTACGGGAATACCTGGTACGTCAACAAGACTGATGTCTATAATTGATGCGATGCGCATTTTGATATCAAATCCTACCCGTGTTAGACAGTCGATATAATATGTCAGCTATACCCAATGCGGAGAGGGTTACTAGACACTTGGATGTATATTATTAGAATTCTTATTAGAAATATACTTTCCCAAATATGTGGGGACCGATCATATGACAGTAGAAAATAGGTGCATTTCTCGAGACGACATTCTTCAAAGCACTTTGTTTCACATTCAAATTAAGCAATGTCAATATATCGACAATTTCCCAGAAGCAGTTGTTAGAGTCATTGACAATGCAGTTGGTAAGAAAAAACTAAAGAATTACAGTGAGATAAAAAATAAACTCTATCGCATTAAAACCAATTTCTTTACCATTAACAAAGGAAAGGTTAGGAAGAAAGATTTCTTTGAAGGGCTGTACGAACGTATAGAGAATAGAACTAGATAGGATATGAATAGGCTACTTCTTCTTCCGAGGTTCAGCTTTCCTTAATGTGACGATAAACTTTGAACCCAAAGCTGATTTGCCAAATATCCTGTCTTGAACTTCAATTGTCCCGCCATATTTGCGTATCATCTGTGATACTAGAGTGATTCCGACTCCGCCTCCATACTTCCGTTCAGTGAAGAGAGACTTCTTCCTCATATCACTAAGACCGGGTCCATCATCAGCAATGACTATAGAACATGTATCAGTCTTGGTTTCGCAGGAAACCCAAACCTGTTTCTCTTCTTTCGGATTATGACGTACTGCGTTCTCCAATAGATTCCAAATCATCTCACCCAACAACACGTCAGCTTCAACAAGGAGGTTCTTTTTGAGTCCTTCAACATACACTTTCGCACCATAAACCCGCTCTAATACCTTAATCTTTTCCCTCAAGACAGGGATTGCATCAATACGAGATAGTGGAATGTGTCGAATTTGTGCCGCACGTTTCACTTTGGTAATGAGTCTATTGCAGCGCTCAACAGCATCCAAGATATCAGTTCGTACATCATCTATGTAGGAGTTGGGAACCTCTTCCTCAAGAAGACCAGTACTTGTCATTATCACTTGGAGCTGGTTAGCAATATCATGACTCAGTAAATCCAAATAAAACTGAACAATTTCTTCAGCCTCTTTCTGAGATGAGATTTCCGTGATTACTGCAAAAGTCCCAATGAATTTTCCTTGACGATCAATATAGGGAGTTGCAGAAACAATGGTGGGAATGTTTTCTCCAGTTTTACTAACCCAGATCAGTTCATAGCTAGATGATACACCAGATTTCCGCTCAGACAATTTTGCCTTGAATTCCTTCGGTCCCATATCCTTTGTGAAATCTATCCATTTCTTACCAACTATCTCAGTAGGATTATATCCAAGCATGCGACAAAACGCTTCATTAGCATATACCAAGTTACCGGATTCATCATCAATTGCCAGTCCATCTTTCATGGTTTCAACCAGCAGCTTATATCTGGTCTCGGTTTCCTCAAGTGCATCTCTGTTTTCGAGGAGCTGCGTGATATCAATAAAGTGAGCAAGCGTCTTCAACTTTCCATCAGCCGTTTGAACTAGCTCTACTCTCCCTTCAAGTGTTATTTCTTTACCATCTGTTCTAATAATTCGGAATGAATATACATCAGGAACTCTTTCACCGCTTCTTCTACGTTCATATCTCTCTGCTACTTGTTTTGCTATGTCATCCTTCAAGAATTTCCGAAAGTCCTGTCCAATCGAATCTTCAGGTTTGTTACCAAGAATCCTAGCTCCGGGCTCGTTAACATATTCCAGAATATAATCGTCACCAATGATTGCTATTCCCTCGTGAGCATTGTCTAAGATTGCTTCCAAGGTTTTTGCATCTGATGATGGATTAAATAGCGGTGTCACTTTTCCTGACTTCGCTGACTTGGTTTTTCGAGACCGCTTTCCTCCACCCTGTGGCATTGCCAAACAGACTCCCTGCTTCGTTATTTATGCGATGATTCAACCGAATTGCTGTGTAGTCAAGATTGCGTATATCTAAAATAACATCTCACATTTTACTCTTTCCTAACTTCTCACCTTCATTGATTAAACTTTTTCCAGAACTTAGTACTGGATTTCTGTCTGCCAAATCCTGCAATATCATCCATTTTTACTATCAATCGATTTAACCAAGGCGTATGCTGTACTAACCAAAGTATCATCCTATGGAAAATGCCATCCTTTTTATTATATGGACAGGATCTAATGCAATTGGAACATTCTGAGCCATTATCAATCCAGAATCCATAGCAGCTGTCCACGTTGACATACCATTTCTTCATTCCAGGATTATTCGAAATAGAGTTACCAGACCAGGATTGTTCTTTACCATAAGGTATCGATTGTGATGGACATGTTTTAGCACATTTCTCGCAAGTTTCACAGAATCGAATCACTGCTTTGCAGAAATTCTCATCAGGATAATCCCTTAGAAGAGGCATATTCGTCAATACTTTGGCAATTCGAACACGCGGACCATATTGTTTGGTAATCAAAATTCCATGTCTACCATATTGCCCAAGACCAGCATCAATAGCTTGAGGTACACTCAAAGAAACATCGTTTCCGCAGGTAATAGCATTGTAACCAAGTCTTTGAATGAATGCAGCTAGCTCAACTTCAATGAATGCCATTGTTGAATATCCTAGGGCTGTAGCAGCAGAGCTTGTAAAGGTAGGTGATGTTGCTATAGCATCATAGTCCATTTCTATTGCCATAACAACAACATATTGCATCGTTTCAGGGATGTCATATGGCTCACCTCGTCGATTCACAGAGTACAGCCAATTTCGATTTAGCGGAGCGATCCCAACTAGATTTGCACCAAAGAATCGAGCAGCTTTCTTTACAATCTGAGTCAACGTATTAGAATCAGTTATTCTCTTCTCCCCAATCTCCGTAGCATTTAGGTCAAGGCCTATACCTGGTCGTTGTATTGAATGCCTTGAGTCATAAAGTTTCCATGCAGCCACACTCAGTTCATGTTCAAAACGACCATATTCAGGAATGTCTTTTGAAATCATGGACTCAGCACCGAAGAATTCTGTCTTTTGATAGAATTGAAAGCTGGAGTCATATTGCACTCTAGCGAAGATTGTTTTCGCTTCTGACATTTGTTTGAAAGTTTCAGAAACCTGATAGGGAAAATATCCTGTCATTCGAAAAGTTCTCATCCGTGATGGTTTTGAGTCTTCAACCTGCCGCTCTTCTATTATTATGGCTTCTAATGGACATTCTCGAATACAAGAAAGACATTTGGTACATGTTTCATGATTGATTTTGGGTTGACTATTATCCTGTTGAATGCTCAATGGTGGATCTTCACCGTGAATCCTTTGGCATGCATAAAGACATTCAAAATCGCATTTTGATGAGTCACACAGATTGCTTTTCACGTACATCAGGCATTCTCCAAAGGCCAGAGCAATGTCTACAAATCATCTAATACATGCTTCTATAGCAGAAGAGTAATGAGAAACAAAAGACACACTTGAAAACATAGCAGGACTGAGTAGATTGAAGAAACATCTGGTAATCTTTGAGCCATCAGGTCTACGAATCTCTCTGAGTCAAGAAAATACATTTCTTGAAGCTATAAGGTCAGTTGGTCTTCATCTCTCCTCTGATTGTGGAGGCGGAGGTACATGTGGTAAGTGCGCACTCATTCTTCAACCAGCGCCTAAACCAACATCAATTGATAAGAAGCATCTATCCTCGAATAAGCTATCACAGGGTTTTCGTTTAGCATGTCAACACAGTGTAAATGTTGATACACGAGCAGTAATACCAGAGCCGCGGAGAAAGATCAAGATACTGACCGATGGACGCTCTCGATTGGAATCATGGGTACCTGATTCAGGATACGAAGGACAATTTGGAATTGCGATTGATTTAGGAACAACCACGATAGTAGCATATCTCCTGGCATTAGACACAGGTATACAAGTGAGTCAAATAGCGACGCTAAACCCACAGGTCATCTTTGGAGAGGATGTAATATCTAGGATAACATATGCAGTGCGTGAGGAGAATGGCGGTTCAGAGCTAAAGAACAGAGTTGTAAATGAGATTGATTCATTGATTGATTCTCTTTTAGATACATCCAAAATCATGACAGAAAGAATAGGGAAGATTAGCATCGTTGGAAATACAGCGATGCACCACCTGTTGCTGGGTGCTGATGTCAAACCATTAGGTGTTTCACCCTATGAACCAACAATTCGAGATTCGATTGTCACGTCGAGTTCTGAACTCGGTCTTGTTTCCAAACCCAATATCGAAATTTATCTTCCTCCTAATATCGCGGGATTTGTGGGAGGGGACACAGTAGGTTTCATTCTCTCTCAAAGACTAGATTTATCGGAGCAAATCATTGTAGGGATTGATATTGGTACAAATGGTGAGATTGTCTTATCGAATCTCGGTGATCTATCTTGCTGTTCAGCAGCCGCAGGACCTGCATTTGAAGGAGCAACAATTCGATACGGAATGAGGGGACAGGAGGGGGCTATAGAACATGTGGCAATTGAAGATCCAGAAAAACCTCCAGATATATCAGTAATCGGAGAAACCACACCTCAAGGAATTTGCGGCTCTGCAATTGTTGATACTGTTTCAGAAATGAGGAGAACAGGCATTATAGATAAATCCGGCAGACTTCAACAGATCACTTCAAGAGTAGTGGATGATGGTGATTTTGGACTGAGTTACTTGCTTGTGGATATACCCTCAAAGTCGCTTAGAATCTCGTTCAATCAGAAAGATGTGCGACAGGTTCAATTAGCAAAAGCTGCAATTAATGCTGGAGTAAGCATCCTTCTACAGGACGCTGATATCAGAATTGATGACATTGATTCAGTAATGCTAGCTGGAGCATTCGGGAGTTATATCCGGCCTGAGAGCGCGCTTGGAATTGGATTACTACCCCCCGTGGATAGAAAAAGGATTATTCAGGTTGGGAATGCCGCTGGTGAAGGTGCAAAAGCACTCTTACTCTCCTCTCAAGCAAGGAAAATTGCTAGCAATTTAGTTTCTAGAATTAGATATCTAGAACTTGCATCTCATGATGACTTCCAATCAATATTCGTGAAATCAACGGCATTTCCTTAGGAACAGACGTAACATTGTGGATTAAGTAAGCATCTTTGGTTGGCCATTAAACTATAATACACTGACAACTGACTTTGAATATCTACTGCATTTCTGGAAGTCTCCAAGGTGAGTGAGTCCCAGTCTAAATTCCAAGCTCGGAAAAAACTAGATGCTTGACTTTCTCGACGTTCATTCGAACTATCTTCCATGTTTCCTCATCATCTTCGAAGGGAGGTGTCTGTTTGGGTGGTTCATACTCGAAACCCGAGAGAACAGACATAACCACACCAATTCCCCATTTGAATGACTCATTAGTATAACCACCACCTGCCAGGACTCCAAGACGACCTCGACTGAACATGTGAGCCATTCTATGAAAGAAAGTAGCAATGTATCGAATCAAATCTGTAGTCAGATTAAGATGTGCAAGACGGTCTTTATAATGAGCATCGA
>PJET01000151.1 GCA_002825515.1 Candidatus Thorarchaeota archaeon MP11T_1
TTGTATTTTGGATATCTCATTGCGAGCTTAATTCCTTCAAGAAAGTCTGCTACAGTGAAGAGGGAACGAAAAGATCGATGGGATACACTAAAAGATGAAGGTGCATTAGCTGTCTTCTCAATGATTATGTCAACATATGGAAACTTTATTATCATTGCATTATATTTATTCGATTTTCCTTGGATTTGGTGGTCGTATCTCTCACTGCCATTTGTGATTCGCGTCGTAGGTGTTGTTTTCTCTGGTTTATCTGTTATCTATCTTTATTGGGCTGGCAGGGTCCTCGCTGAAAGTTTTTCATACACTCTTGAAGTTCAAGAAGAACAGAAACTTGTCACCTCTGGACCTTATCACCGTGTTCGTCATCCGATTTATACAGGTACACTCGCCTTTCTCATTTGTCAATTTCTAATCGCCGATAACTGGTTGTTTCTTGTTCTCACTCTCATTTTGCTACCATATCTTGTGGTTCGGGTCAGGAAAGAAGAGGAAATGATGATTGAGAACTTTGGTGAAGCATATGTTTCCTATATGAAACGGACTGGACGATTCCTTCCACGGCTATGATAATGAGCTGATTGACTTTCTCAATGACCGAAACATTACAAGTGCTCCTATTATGAAGGAGTAACTGAATGTAATAGGTTGAAAGAGGATGTACAAGATATTTAGTGGACCGCTCAAACCGCTTGGGGCTGGAAGGTATCCAAGATGCATCATGAAGGACCAGACAAAATCAATTATCACTTATAGTAACACTACGAATACCTCCAACAAATTTTCCGTTTATTGACAACTTATATAATCTGTATTGCCTACGCTAGGTTTTATGACTGCTCAGAATTTTGATGAAATATTAACAAAAGCTTACAAAAGGATGCATCGATACACTTGTGCTGAGGCATCATTGCAAGCTCTATTAGAGCTCTGGGAGATGAAGGATTCTCATTTGTCCTGGGCTACAGCTGGATATTTTGGAGGCATTCTCTCAGGAGAAACAACATGTGGGCTACTAATTGGGGGCGGTGCTGCGATCGGTTTTAGGTGTGGACTAGGAAAAGACTCTAACCCAGACGATCACCCCGAAGCGAGAGGAACTGCAATTGAAATTGTAACTGAGCTATACAACGATTTCAAGGAGAAATTTGGAAGTACAACATGCAAGACTCTAACCAACATAGATTTCAGTGATGGTGATCAGCTTGGAGCATATATCATGGAGAAGAAATGGAAATCAACATGCGATATTTTTCTAGATTACACTCTCAGAAAGTTGAACTCCATGGTTGAAAACGGGAAATTCTAATGTGAATGGTACTTAGAAACTTCGAACCTGAAGAAATCTTACTTAATCTACCGAACTCGGGAATAATTACAGTTTTTTATTCCGAAACAAGTATTTAGAGAAGAGTGATAATCATTCCCCATTTTCCTACGCTCATCTGAAGCTCAGCTCGATACGAATTCACATATCCTTCCTCAATTCGAATGTTTGAGTCTACCTTGACCTGGGGAATCTGATTATTCCAAAGGACTAGCTTGATTGAACCTGTGTCATCTGTTAGAGTTACATCAGCTACCTTTAGCTCTTCACCTGTCTTTCTAGATGTCACTGGACGTGGTCCTGCAATACTATCTACATGCCCTTCAGCAATAACTCTTTGTTGCCGATCGCGAATGTCCTCAATCCTAGACATGGCTTTTGGAAATTTGTCTATGATTCTCTTCTCGTAATAGATACCATCCCATGAGTAATCATGTGTCTTGCCTATCTGCGTAAATCCAATACTCTGGTAAAATGGGTTTGTTCTTGTGTTCCATTCAGGAGTACCCAGAACCCACAGGTCTGCTGAGGGATACAGGTTCCAAATTAGATTGAATGTTCTTGTACCAATGCCCTTCCTCATCTGGTCAGGATCTACCCAGATTCTTTCACATACCATGTAGTCTGGACCTCTATCACCTACAATGAATCCTCCAACGATATCGTTCTCCATGAGGATTTTATAGTAGTGGAGGTATCGATTCTTGATTTTGTCAATATTCCATTCGATCGAGTCGTACCCAGGAGGCCCGCCAGGTCCTGGGGCTCCATAATCCGAATCAGATTCAAACGCTTTCCTGCACGTTTCTGCAAGAGTTTCTGCATCTTCTATTGCTGCAGGTTGTAGTTCCACTGAATACCTACTCATCTTTCTGACCCAGCATGCTATCGGATAAACCTAGGTAAAGTTAGCTTCTCTCAGAAAAACCGAGAAAAGTGATAGTTCAATCTATAAGACATCAACCAGTTGTTTGATGAAGCAGAGGAGCTGATCATAAGTTAAGCCAACAGAAAATGGTATTTAAGACGGACATCAGCCTTAAAGGTCTAATTTGAAGACTCTTGATTACTCCCGACTCAAGCTACGAGAATTCACTGGGCTCTCTACATTTCAAATTCTAACATATTTCCGAAGATCTATTGTATACTCCTTCTTGTCGATTTACCTCAGGTCCCTTGGTCTGTCAACCACTGAGGTGACACTAATGGCTACAGTCGGAATGATAGCCAATGCACTCACTCAATCGTTCCTCTGGGGTAATCTGTTGGATAAATATCGAAAGCCTACAGAATTTGTTGTTATTGGAGAAATGTTAGCTGGATTTGGACACTTTTTCATGGTGTTTGGGTATATGTTCTTTTTAGGAATGAACCAATTGGTTGTTGCTGGCTATGTTATAATATTCTCTCTAGGTGGCATCGAAGTCTTTTGGAGCATGTCCAATGTTGGATGGTCCACCTTGCTCTCCGAATTGACAGCGATTGACGAAAGAAAAAGGATAATGGGACAGCTCTCAATCATTGGTGGTTTTGGGGGAATTGGCGGAGCTTATATGGGAGGAATTCTCTATGATAATGGATTAGGATTTAGCAGTGGAATTATCTTCAATCTTGCAGCTGTTGTAATGATATTCTCAAGTGTCATTGTCTATTTTTCAATCCGTTTCAGAGACCTGGAATCAACACGGACATCTGACGAATCTGGATCTTCTAAGAATCATTCTCTTAGTGAGCTTCCTTACATATTACGAGTTGGATATCTAATTTTTATTGTAGCACTGATATTCATCAATTTTGGTAGAAATTCAATTGCTATCATCACCTCGCTCTTTCTCGCGGATCCAACGGGCTTCAATGCTAGTGGAGAAGAGATTGCTCTCTATAGCAATGTCGGAAATATTGCTGCTATGATCGCAGGACTTGTTGTTGGAACTATTGTTGCCAAAGCTGAAGATAACAAAGTAATGATGTTTGGAGTCATGCTATCAATGATAGCAATCTCATGGCTCATAATTACTCCTAGTTTTGTACTAGCCCTTATTGCTTCCTTTCTCATTGGTTTCTCGCAGGTAGTCATCCAATCATCTAGTTACTCTATAGTTGCAGAAATGGCTCCTGAAAAATATCGAGGTAGACTATTTGCATATTATAATGCAACCTTCTTTCTCAGCTGGGGAGTTGCTGCAACATTAGTTGCAGGACCAATTGCAGATTTACTAATAGCTACAGGATTGTCGAATGCTGATGCCTACAGAGGTAGTTTTGTTGCAGCATTAGTTTTGATTGCAATCGGAATTGTTGCTCTACTCATCTATTATAGATACTCTCGAAAAAATCACCTCTTTATAGAAATGCCAGAATAAAGTGGCTATTTCATGCAAAAAACTGGATGATCATTCATGGAGAATTTTAGATCTTACAGGATTGACAATAGGCTCGTCCTCAAAGAAACTGTGAGTGTTGCTGACCAACCAATCGTTGGACCATGGGGTTCAAAAACCAATATCAATTTGTGAAGTCTATAAACTACCGAGCTATTTGCCTAAGTCTCATTTCTTAGCTTATTTCTTCACATTTGGAATATTGATGGAAACTACCCCCTCTTTGATCTGAGATGGTCATTGCTTCAGATTAAGCACCAAAATATGCAAATGGTAGACCAAGAAATGGCGCAATCAGATCAAAGATGTATATTACTGGTAGAAAGAATACTGCTATGTATTCTACCATAACGTTGCCATACATTGCAATTGTTCCAATTGAAAGTAAATAAGCAAAGATGAAACCACTAATCAAATAGATTAGTACTATGATACCTAATTTCTTTACGATTCCCATTTTAAACCACTCTTGACTATGGTTAATTTATATCTGAGTCATTGGAGAAATTTAAGTATATCTTGCAGATTGTTTGACGATTTTGTTAATGGAACATCCTATCCAATACTACAGGTCTGTTTCACCAATCAAGTTAAGCACTTTTTCTGTACGCAGGAGGACACTTGCCAACACCGCTACCCATAACATGTAGCCATATACCATAATGCGCTCCACAAGTCCGACCCAAGGTGTTGGTTCTCCTGCTTCAACTTGAGCAACAACCAAGAAAGGTAAAGCGCCAAGTACAAGGTATACTAGGATTGTCCCAATCGAATAAACACGGAACTGCATACCAAATACAATGGCTGTAAATCCTATTGATAGCAATATGAGGACCACTGTCACGCCTGCAAGAAGTTGATGCATGATATTTGTAAGTGAAGTCCCGTCTTTGCTTGGATTCATTGGGAAGAATAGTCCCACTGCACCAACAATCATGTATCCGATAAGTAAACCTCCTGTGAAATGTATGGTGCGATTCCCATATGCGTATCTCCAGACACCCAATCCGAATGCAGCAATTAGAACATCATATACAATGTAAAGTGGTATAACGAGTGGTCTTGAAGGAGCGCCAATAGCACCTAGCTCACTGATATATTGAGAGGTAAAATCATAGTTTCCCCAAATCAAACCTCCGAATATGTCAGTAAAGACATAAATGAGCGACGAAAGGATACCACATACGAGTAAGAGCTTTCGCAACATAATTTCAGTATCAGCCATTTCGAATCCGACCACATACTAACATTGTGTTCTTCTCAAAATCCGTGGTACAAGTCTGTTTCTCCAATCGAGCGATACATTGCTGCACAAAGAGCGTCGCTTCTTGGATCTGTTGGAAATGAAGTTCCGAATCCATTGAGGACGTAACCATATCCTATTTCATATTCTGGATCAGCAAATCCAAATGACCCTCCTGTCCCAGGCATACCATATGTGCTTGGAGAACCAAATGCGTGATTAGGAAGAGACCTCGAAAAACCAAGCGAGTAACATGTATCTATCTTCAAAGCTAAATCTCGAAATCCTTTCAAGGGAGCTATAGGCGGCGCTTTTAGTTCCTTGAGTGTTTCCTCTCGCACCCCCAGCTCCTTTCCACCTGCTGCGAAGACGCCGTATGCATGAGCTATTGCACGAGCAGTTCCTACTCCTCCTCCTGAAGGAACCTCATAATTTCGAGTATAGATATGATCTTCATCTAAACAAAACTCAGTTCCTACTAACGCGCGACGAGCCATGGATCGTGGATTCATCGCTGCAAGAATGAATCTGATTGGTGATGTGCGCATAGCTGAAATACCAAATTTAGGTGCTCTTAGAGTAGCAAGTCTAGTATTTGGAATATCTTCAGGAAGTCGAATGTAGAAGTCAAGACCTAGGGGAGTGGCGATTTCATCCTGAAAATATTGTCCCAGACTACGACCTTTGGGGTCAATACGGCGCAGAAGCTCGCTCTGATAGAAACCTAGAGTCAGAGCATGATATCCATGCCGTGTTCCCGGCTCCCACACCGGTTTCTGTCTGGCTAGAACCACTGCTAAGCGGTCGAGGTCTGCTATAATTTCCCTGTTTCCTAATTCATCGAATGCAGGTAGTCCTGCCTGATGTCCAAATAACTGTCGTATGGTAATCTTATCCTTGCCCTGCTGAGCAAATTCAGGCCAATACTTTGAAACAGGGTCATCGTAGTCAAATAATCCCTGCGAATGGGCAAGCGCCATCGCAAGAGCTGATAATCCCTTCGTGGTCGACCATACGAGTACCATGGTATCTTCTTCCCATGGCTCTTTGGTGCATTCGTTCCTGATGCCGCCCCACAAGTCGACTACTTTTTCTCCGCGGTAGTAAATACAACAAGCAGCTCCAAGCTCATTGCGGAGCTCGAAGTTATCAACGAAGGCTTCTCGAACAGCTTCGAATTCAGGTTTAGCGAAACCTGAAATTTCATTGCTTTTGGCCACTTCGATTTCACCTTGGCCAGTTTGGCCCATGTATACCTTTAATATACCTTTGTATACTTCATGTCTATTTGGAGAAAATAATGTGCTTCTGCACATCATTTGTACTCATATTTAGAAATGAGGTTCTTTGTTCATGACTTCGCGAAGACAGAACTCAGAAGTAGAATCAAAAGAAAAGGGAAGTTCTCCTCCTTACAAAGAAATAGCCCGAAAATCCACAAGGCCAATAGAACTTCTAAATAATCTAGCACCAAAGCATCGCATCTATGGCCTCGTTGAGATTGACGTTACTGATGCTAGACAATTCATTTCAGACAATGAGGCTAGGACTGGAGAGAAACTGTCTTTCACTGGCTGGGTAATAAAGTGTGTTGGACAAGCTGTAAGTGAGCATATTGAGGTCCAGGCTATGAAGAAAGGTAAGAAGAAATTGATTGTCTTCGATGATGTCGATGTTGGTATGATTATTGAACGACAAGTAGGAACACAAAGATTCGCCACTAGTTACTGTGTGAGGAAAGCTAATGAGAAGAGCTTCAGGCAAATTCATGATGAGATCCGCCAAGCCCAAAAAGGTGAAATTATTGAGGAAAGTGAATCTAACGAAAAACCTCCTGCATCAGTCAGAATCTTCTCACGCTTACCAAACCTACTGAGGAAGTTATACTGGAGAAAGATCAGGTCAGATCCTTTTCTGCGGAAACGTCTCATGGGCACAGTTGCCGTTACAGCAGTAGGTATGTTTGGAAAAGGTGGAGGATGGGCTATTCCAATTGGTCTGCACTCAGTTGTGTTTGCGTTAGGAGGAATTTCTACAAAGCCAAGAAATTATACTAATCCAACGGAGCTGGGAGAATTCCTTAACATGACTGTGATGTTCGATGAGGAGGTTTCTCTTGGAGCTCCTGCAACTCGATTCCTCGCTAATCTTTCGGAGCTCATGCAGTCGGGCTTTGGACTAGAATAAGAATAAACGATTGTGGATGGGATCAATGAATAATGAAAATTGAGTATTATCACGCTTCGAAATACGGAAATGGCGTTCGAATCGCAGAAGAATTCAGCAGATTAATGGCCACAAAAGGCATTATGGTAAATATCCATCATGTCAAGAAGGTGAAACCAAAAGATATTCCCTCAGCTGATTTGTATGTATTCAGCTCACCAGGCCGCTTCGGTAAGCCAATAGGAGATATTCGCAATTTTTTGAAGAAAGCCCAATTTGTCCCGGGAACCAAATGTGCTGTCCTAACCACTGAAATGGCGCCGCAGCCAGATAAGAAGTCTGGGAAAGTGTCCACTGAAGAAGGGGATTGTCAGAAGGTTCTTCCGATCATAAGAGAGATTCTACAAGCAAAAGGGCTGAAGAAAATAGCTGAAGAGAGAGTCTACGTGCAAGGGATAAAGGGACCTCTTGAAGATGGCTGGCAGAAGAAGGTAGATGCCTTTGTTAAATCGATACCAGTGAGTGGCAATTAGGTTCGTATCTGTTTTCTTAATCATATATCTGGTCATTGACGGCGAGGAATTTGTAGTAGTTGGATGGTTACTGTTTTGTCCACACCCTTGAAACTGTTATAGTCCCCCAAACCTTGGCCAATCTGGTATAGTAGTGAATCTGGGGTGTGTTCTGTTCCATTCTTTGTGTTCTAACCTACTGTTAATATCAATTCTTCTTTTCGGGGTATAGCACAAATTACTGCGTTGAAGTGTAGTAATAAATTCTAGTCTGAATTGTTTTCGCGTCAGTAGGTGACTTCATATGGAGTGGAGAAAGCGCGAGTTTCGCAATCGAAGGACGCTATGCATATTTGTCCTTTCAATTCTATCTCTAATACTTCTTGCACCAGTACCTTCCGTGGCTCAAGCCGAATATGATGATTTGACTGGTGTTAATGTTGCTGTTTATAATGGAGAAGGTGTGATGGATTCCAGTTATACCGCACTTACAAGGATGTTTGAATGGATGAATGCATCAGTCGTAGGTATTACGGCTCCTCAAATCCTTGACAATTTTCTTGATGACTATGATATTCTTGCTATACCTGGTGGTTCAGAATCCATTTGCTTAAGTGAACTTCAGTATATTGAAGGAGTACAGAAGGTCCAAGACTTCGTTAAGAATGGCGGCTCTTTCTTTGGAATCTGTGGTGGCGCAACCTTTGGAGCGAATTATGCAGGTTTCTTCAATGGTTCTATGAGACCAGTGTCTGAACCCGGCGAAATAATACATATGACGACTATGCAAGTCAACCAATCTTCAACTGGACCTGAACTCTTAGATTGCCTTGGTAGTTTTACAACGATGTACTATGCATCTCAGTATTTCGACCCTAGAGAAGGAACTGATGTGCATATTGTTGCCACTTACGATTTTAATGATGAAGCTGGTATGGTTGCATTTGAATTCGAAGACGGAACAGTCTTCCTTTCAAGCCCCCATCCTGAATATGAAGAGGATGGTGATAGAGATGACACTGCAGATTATGATTACCTTGATGATCCTGATTCAGAGTGGGAACTTCTCTTTAGAGTATCAAAGTGGCTTGTTGAAGCCTCCAACGTTGAGTTTCTAAGTTCAACAACAACTCCTACACCCACTTCCACAACAACAGCTCTTGATTTGCCTTTGATTGCTATTGTATCCGGTGGTGGTATCATATTTGTATTGATTGTTGCTGTCTTCTATCGAAGAAGGTGATAATGAAAGACTCAGTTTGATAGCCTAATGTGAAGGATGTAGATGCAGATTTTACTGACAAGAGATCGTATCCTAAAAAACGGTAGGAAGAGGTGCGTTTTGAGAAAAACCACATCATAGAAACTGGCTATCGTGAAATAACGACCGCATCTATCAGTTGGCCAATGCATCGAACCGATGCAATATCGAAAATTGAGAGCCTAGGTTTCGAGAAACTGCCTGAAAGCATATCGATGACTAAACGACTCTAAGTTATGTTTTGATAGAAAGGGTTGGCACTTCTTGGTCCACTATTCCGTGTCAATTTTGTCTATGTCTGTGCTGGATTGGCGTCAAAGAACAGATCAAATGTGAATATTGCTAAATTCATCATATCAAAGTCGATCTCACCAGAACTCGCCCGCTCTGCCAGAGATGTAAGAACAGCGTGAGCACAGTGGCCTCTTTGTTCAGCCATCATCTTCTTCGCTTTTTCAAGAGCCTCTGATGTCATAGTTCTCACTTAATGAGTGACCACACATACCCTTTCTTCTCTTTCGAGAGCTTCTTGGAAATCCTGTTCTCACTCTCTAAGGTTCTCAATGCTTCAGGAATTCGGTCCTTACATTCGGCTGAGACTTTAGACGATTCCTCGATTATCTCTGTGGTTGTAGCTTCTCCCAATTCTTCCAAAATCATGGTGATTGTATCTTTTGGATCTGTGACTTCTATCTGCAGTGCTTTCGCTATGAAGTAAATCGCGAAGGAGTACTCTGCTACTATCGCAATTATGGCCATGATGGATGTGAACGCAATATAACCAGTCAGACTGATCAACACATAGCCGATTGGGGCAACAATCAGAGATATTCCCAGGATTCTATTAAGGTATCCAGACGTGAAGATTAGGTATCCAATTATCATCAAATAGCCAGCATAGAATATCAGACCAAATAACAAGATTTGGATGAAGATAGGATTCTCGAGGAACAACAATACCATTCCTGCAAGGAAGATGAACCACTCTAGTATCCTCAAATATTGGGCACCTTTCGACAGATCCTTGTGTATTGAAGTCAGTACGTTGTTTATTGGAAACGCAACTATCAGGCTGAACAGTGCAAAGAAGAATAGAACAGCAAGTATGCCAATCAACAGAAACACATTGGCTTTGATACTGCCGATTACTTCTAGCATGACTTCTCCTGGTAATGGAAATGTGGAACTCAGGGAGAGGTATAATAGAGCTCCGAGTAACAACCTTACCAGCAGGAATGTACCAGAATTCCTTGCACATTCACGTGGTGACAGAAATCCTTGACTCAATTCCGTTTCTCCATCTCCATCATTCCATATGCTAGTATAATCTGTTTTGGTTGAATCTTGCGTCGTATAGTAAGTAAAATCCTAATCAGTCAGAGTGATTTTCATTTCGTGCTCTTTCTTCATCTCTTTTATTGCAGCAGCTGATTCCTAACTCGGAGCACATTGGGAATTTTGGCATTCGAGAAAAAATCTTCAAGAATGAGGACTATAGTGCTGATCTGGAGACATTTATTGAGAAAATTAAATTGCAACTAGACTAGATTAGTGTTTCAAGAATCTCAGCCACATCTTCAACATATTTCGGACAGTTGTCGAATGCACCCTTTTCGAAGGCTTCTTTCAGATTTTCAGCAGCGGCTAAGTCATATTTGATTAATTCTCTGCAAAGCGCCGAACCATGAAGATTGGTAAACTTTTCAAGAAGTGTGTTTGAGACTTGAAAGACTTTCTCCTCCATCATTGACCCTCCGTACTTTAATCCTAGAGCCATGATTGCTCCAGTCAGAGCTCCACACACATTTCCATTACTAGCTATACCTCCACCAAACCCAGATGCTATATTCATGCAGGTATCATAGTCAAGTTTTCCAGAACTGAGGTGTACACCATAGGCGGCGAATATTGCCTGTGAACAAGAGCCTTTCTGTTCATCCATAATCTTCTTTGCTTTTTCCACGCGAGTAGATGACATATGGTCGCGCAAGTTTGAATACTTTTATACATTTGCTGAAAGGTGATTATTATCGTTCCTACACCCTTTTGCCGATTAACAAATCTGACTTGCCAATCGATTCGTAGAATGCAGTACGCAAAGCGATATCTATTGGAACTTATGGTAAGTGGATTTGGACTTCAAGAGAATTGAAATGAAACTAACAAACTTTCATCCATACTACTTGCCACTTTTGCCGACATCCTTAAAACAAAAAAGGCAATCCATTGAACCATCCGAGCCGGTTTGGCGGAGAAGCTTACGCGACAGCCTGCAGAGCTGTTTTACCTGGGTGCAAATCCCAGAGCCGGCTCCATTTTTCCGCAAGTTTCTTGTAGAAGCAGACTTCTCCTCTATGGCTGCAATGAAAGAAGACAAGTATCTCATCAGTTTCAATCTCTTGATTTCATTAGCTGCAATTCTGCAGCTCCTTTCTCTTTGGGGATATACTCCAGCCCTTGACATGATTGGCTCTTTCGTCATAGCATCTATAGCATTGATTGCATTGATAATAGGTCTCATCGGACAATACCGCAACCTAATCGAGATATGGGGTTCAGTAACGGTCTCGATTGGCCTGGTAATAATGACTTACTTCATTCTGCCTTGGTCATTCAATTTGGCATTCGCATTAATAGGACTCATCCCGTATTTCATAGGATTATATCGCCAGCAGCAA
>PJET01000152.1 GCA_002825515.1 Candidatus Thorarchaeota archaeon MP11T_1
CATTTACTCCTGTGCGAACTTTCTCGCTTTGTTCTGTAGCTCTTGTTGTTCATCTGTTAATCTGAAATCAACCATAATGTTCCCTCAGAGGAATATGCAGTTTCTGACTTTTGGTCAATTGGTTTAAGTCAGTTGCTAAATGGCATCGCTATCATTCAGTTAGTATGCTAGGAGGTGGATGTGATTTGTTTCACAACTTCTGGGAGGTTCCATTTCAATTCCAATTCCAATGCTCCTCTTTCAGGACCAGGACAGCGCCTGACACAAGTCCGGCATGCAACACAGAGCCAGAGATCTACCTCTACTGAACCGAATCCTGGAGCCTCCTTTTCAAGTGAGATGTTCTTCGAAGGTTTGATTGTAGCAAGATTCTGAACTGTCCTATAGAATAATGACCGGCTGGATGGTAGTTGTGAGAGCGCGGCTTCCGAGATTTCAAAGAATTTTGGTATATCTATTCGAGGTTTCAATTCAATTGCGTTCTCTGGACATTCAATCTCACATGACTTGCAGCCAAGACACTTCGATTGTTCCCACTCAATGGTACCGAATCCTAGCAGAGGCGCGTAGCCCATCTGGTCTCTGTATTCATCAAGGACTGATGGTACATCCACGTCTACTAAGTCTTCAAGGGTGACTTTAGGTCGAGTACTTGGGATTTTGGCACGAGTTCGATAAGCAAGTAAAACTGCTGAGCGTATCGAATCCTCTACTTCATGCACCGTCGTTTCATCAATCACAAAACCATGCACACGCACTGTTGCGAGCTTATCACGGGCTTTTGAGAAGACTTCCAATGAGTTTGCTAGTCTGCCAATGTCGGGTGCCTTTAGCTCACTCAATATTCTCTCGAGTTCTACTTTGGCTTCGGAGAGTTGAAGAGCGATGTTACTTGCTGTCTGTATAATAATCTCAGATTCGGATGGTGTTCTTGGAACATCATAGAGAATGTATCCATGGCTCTCACCGGCTATTGTAAGAAGTTCATCACGTTTCATTCTCAGTAGATGTTTGAGAATTCTGTCCTGTGGTATGGTTGTTCTCTCCGCAAGATCATGAGCGGTTAGGGCTCCGAGTTCTCTAATGAGAATCAAGATTGTGCCACGCTCAAGTTCATTATCGAGATAAGTGTCCATCATTCTCTGATAGACTTCAGGGTCTAGTTTCTCTCCATAAACATTGGTTCCGGAAACAAGGTTGGGCCCCTTTTCCAAGGTGATTTTGAGACGAAAGCGTGCGAACGCTTCGAGTCCTGCAGAAACGAGAAGTTTGAGATTCTCAGCATCATCAGAGGTTTGAGAGGTCAGAAGTGCTTCAGTGGCAGTATCAACTATTTCTCTGAGTTTGTTCATCGGTTCTGAAAGACGAGTTTCATCATAAGCCCCCAAGAGTTTCAAGCGATCGAGTAGTGATTGAAGATTTCCTAAGGATTCATTTGCAGTTTCAGCATTATTATCTTCAAGTGACTTGACTATTCCTCGAACCTGTTGTACGATTATTTTCAGAACCAGTGTTGAATTTGGTATTTCTGTGAGGACCTTCGAGAAGACAGGAGCATCACCATCAAGCCCCACCATCTCAATTTCGCCTCTCTGTATCATGGTCACAAGAGCATTCTGTATAGCTTGAGACGAAGTTTGCATGAGATCTCCTATCTGTACAACTGTTTTGGAACCCATATTTCCAAGTATGAACATGATTAATCCGCGATTGGCTTCAGTGAGCATATTGTCTAAGACTAGCTTGTGGAAACGAACGTCATCAATTCGACCTTCTCGCTTTCCTCTTTTCACTTGAGCTGCAGCTCTCATCCCCGGACCGTACCTGGTTTTTGTCCCAATTTTTTGTAGCTCATCTAAAGCTGTTTCAGGATCTGTTTCAGCTTTTGTTTTAATCAGATTGAGGGTTTCAACCAAGGACACTAGTTCAGCTTGTGCAGATTCTGCTTCAGCTTCAGAGGTTTTCTCTAATTCATCTGTGATTGACTCAATTTCAGAAATTAAATTAGATATTGAAGAAAGTGTGGTGGATATGTTAATATCAACACTTGTTTCAAAAGTTTCCTCAACTTTGGTCATGCGACCAAGTGCATCAACAAGTAGTTTGTTCAAGCCCTTCAACGATTCAGACTCAGTTTTGGATAATGCCTTTTCAAGGCTAGAAATTGACTCTTTGAGAATGCCTCTATCACTAATATCAGCAACTATTTTGCTTTTCTCAACTGTTTCTAAGAATTTTGCAAAATAAGAGTCAGGAAATGCAAGAATTGCCTCAGTCAGAGGTGCTAGTTCGATTTTAAGCTTGTCAAGCTCCTCCTTGACCCTGCTAAGTGGAATTGCAGATTCTTCTTTGAGACCTCCAATGGCTAATACCATGTCTAGCATACGTTGCCTCTTAGGTGCAATAGCTTTCTCAAGTTGCGATTGTTTCATTCAGCCACCTCCATCCACTTCCCAGCAGTTCCATCATGGACAGGGGTGGGTCCTAGCTTTTTGGCACGTTTCACCATTTCATTGATTGCATTAGTGAAGCGTTCAGGCTCTGCACTAAACATTCTAAACATGTCAACTCGCTCACCTTTCCAACCGATAGCATTCAATATATCGCGAGCCACATCTACTTGCACCTGAGCAATCTCATTGCCAGTGCCCCCTATGTGACATCTGTCTTTCTCACAAGCTGCAATCATTACAGTACTAGCACCATGTTCGAAAGCCTTGAGAATGTCTATAATGCTTACACGACCTGCACAGGGAACTGGAACTAGACGCGTATTGGCGGGATATTCCATCTTTTTGGTTCCTACAATATCAATTGTGGAAACTGAACACTCCTCACAATAGAAACAGAGTGTAATTGGATAATCTGGACCTGCATCCTCAAGTGTGGCATCAATCTCAGACCAAAGTTGCTCGTTGGATAGAAAGTTGAGCTGAGTTGCTCCAGAAGGACATAGACTCTGACAGACTCCACAAGAGTGACAGTTCAGTGTATCAATCGCGGCCTTGAAGAGAATTTTTTGTTCTTCATCAGCTTCCTCCGCGTCCTTCTGTTCAATCATTAGAGGGACTCCACGAGGACATTGCTGCGCACAGAGACTACATCCAACACATTCGTCTAAATTGAGTACAGCTCCACGTGCAATAGACTCAATCTTTCCACCTTGTAATTCGTTGTGGATAATGAGTGCACCAGCTTGGGCGTCTGTCACAGCCTCAAAAACGAATTGTGGACGGGTGACTCCTCCCACTGCTACCACACCACGCCTGCGGGTTTCATTTCTTCTCAGTTTACCATAGAGCTCCTTTACATGTCCATCGTCTTCAAGAGCATAGCCCAATGTTTCGGAGAGTTCAGAAATTCCATCAGGAGGTGATATAGCTGAAGAAAGAACCAGCAGGTCTACAGGTGTTTCTAGATATTTATCAAGCAGAGAATCGTAGATTCGTACAAAGGTCGTACCGTCTTGCTCCCAAGTCATACTGACTCTGCCACGGATGTAGTCTACACCTTTCTCACGCGATTCTTTGTAAATCATCTCGTTCTCGAATGGAACTCGGATGTCCATGTAGACAATCCTGACATTTGCATCTGGAGTTCTTTCGAGAATTTCCAAGGAGTTGTCAATTGCAAATGTGCAACACAGTTTACTGCAGTCTTTCTTGTAATCTTCAGATCTGCTTCCTACACACTGAATCATTACTACTTCTTTGACTGGCTTGTCATCAGATGGCCGGGCGAATTTTCCCTCTGAGAGCATACACGAGAGCTCGAACTGTGTGATGACATCAGGATTCTTTCCATAACGGTACTCATCCATCGGTATAGGTTTGAACTCCTTGAATCCGGTAGCAAGAACTATAGCTGATGTGTTCAGCATCCGTTCCTCTTCATCCTCTGACGTGTAGTGAACTGAGAAATTTCCCATCTCCCCAGTGACGTATTTGACTCTGGTCTTGGTCATCGTTGTGATATTATTGTCATTCTGGAGAGCATCCAATCGGCCACTAAGTATCTCTTTACCTGACTTCCCAGTAGGAGCGACCACTGGAAGACTCCTGACATGGCCTCCTAGTTCATCTGTGATTTCTAATAGAGAAACCTTGTAGCCGAGATTTGAAAGACTGAGTGCAGACTCAACACCGGCAATCCCTCCTCCAATGACAGTGACATGAGCGGGAACCTCTTTTTGTTCTAGTATACGTCTTGTTGATTTCGCGGATCTTGCTATTGTACCACGAATCATATCTACAGATTTTTTGTTCGCTTCATCCAAGTCTTTGTGCACCCAAGCGGAGTGTTCTCTGATGTTCACATACTGGATTTGAGAACTATCAAGACCCTTTGAATCAAGGTACTGATCAATCCGTGGTTGGATTTTCTGGCTGGAACATGCAGCAATAACAAGATGTCCGTTGCTGGCCTTGAGAAGTTCTGCAATCTTTGCTAGGCCTTCTTCTTGACAGACAAGGTCATGAACAGTTGTAGAGGAAGCTAGACTCATTTTGTTGACCTGAGTTTCTAGGAAGTCAAATCCTAACTGAAGTTGTTTGCCGCAAGTGCAGATGAGTACTGCTGATTTGTTGTCATCCATCTATCAGTTTCACTTCCTACTCTGGAGTATCTTACACACTACTGCACGTGCCTGGGTCACGCTCTCTGGGACCTCAGCAGGGCCCAAGGCAGTGCCGCATGCATAGACATGGTCACCTACCACGACTTCATTCTCCGACAATGGATCTGCAATCCCCACAAAACCACTTGCAGAATTTATTCCGAGTGTTTCAATGAGTTGGCTAGTGCCTTCTGTTGGTTCTAAGGCAGATGAGAGGACGAAAAGGTCCACTGAAAACTTTAGGTATCTATTCAGAAGCGAGTCATAGACAGTTATGTCTAAAGTGCCATCCTTAAGAGGTTCAACAATAGTGACCCTACCTCTGACAAATTCCACTCCCGAATTTCGAGATTCTCTATAGTATCGTTCATACCTATCATACGTTCGGATATCCATGTACACAACACTGACTTGAACATCATCTCGCTCTTGTACGAGAATATTAGCATGTTTGAGAGCAAAAATACAACAAATCTTTGAACAGTAAGGATAGTAGTTCTCATCTCTGCTTCCAACACACTGTACCATCATCACTCGTTTTGCAGGTTTGCCATCAGATGGTCTTACAAGTGTTCCACCTGTTTCTCCAAGGGGATCAATTATCTTGGCAAGCTCAAGCTGTGTTATAATGTTGGGGTGTTTTCCATAGCTATACTCATCTACGTTGACGGGTTGCATCTCATGATAACCAGTCGCAATGACGATGTCTGAAACTTGAACTGTTTCTTCGGTGGGTTTTGCACCTAGATTGATTGCCTTTGTTGGACACTCCTCTTCAGCTTGTTTAGCGCCATTATCCTCTTTTCCTGGATTAAAGACCACAGCTTGGGGTTGACACTGAGGCGACAGTAAACGGAATGCCTCTGACTTTTCTAAACAAAGTCCACACATTGTACATTTTTTTGGATTGATGTATTCGGGGCCTACTTTTAGCTTGATAGTGAACTGCCCTGGAATGCCAGAGATTTCGTCAACTTCACTGTTCATCTTCAAGGCTATGTTGGGCTGGTCGATGAGTGCACTCCTGTAGAAACATTTTCGGATTCCAGGACGCCAGCGGTTTCCTTCGAAACAATAAAAACAATCATCGGTGGGAAATGCTTTGTAGAGGTCTAGTGCATTCCCTCCTACTGTTTCTTTATGTTCAACAAGGATTGTTTTAATTCCTGAATCTGCAAGCTCAACGGCAGCAGTCATACCTGCAACGCCGGCTCCGATGATAAGGACCGGATTAGACACTCTTATTCACCTCACCCGGTCAAGTGATCAAGAATAGGATCTGCTGGAACCCTATTCATACTTAAGCCAACTTCTTCTTCATCCATACCCAAAGCGAGACCAAGAATTTGAGGATACAGAAGAACAGGTAAGTTGTATTCCTCACCGTATGACTCTTTCAGACCTAATTGTTGTAGATCAAGCTGATTGCCACAGGCAGGACAGACTACAGCAATGAATACAGCACCAGATTCTTTCATTGACTTGATTTTATCGCGTGCCAGTCTAATTGCTAGGTTTTCATCAACAGGGAGAACTGTTGCACCACAGCATTGTTTCCAAATCGGATATTGAACCACTAAAGCACCAGTAGCTTCAATCAACTCGTTCAAGTACTCAGGTCTGAACTCAGTGACATCAACGGGACGGAGAAGATGACAGCCATAGTGAATAGCAATTCCTACACCATCTAATGGTTTTGTGACCTTTTTCTTGATTTCTGTAATGCCGATATCAGTGTACAGGGCTTCTACAAAATGACGAGGAGTGATCGTGCCCTTGAATTCTAAACTCTCTTTCTTTAATAGGTCATTTACCTTCTTTCTGTAATCAGCATCATGTTTGAGAAAGTGGTATGTGTCTTTGAGTGAAGCAAAGCATCCGTTGCATGGTGTGACGATATCATGACCATTCTTCTCTGCGATGGCTAAGGTTCTTGCATTTACAGTAAGCCATCCCATGTAATCAATGGCGCGAAGGTTAGGACTACCACAACAAGCAACACCGTCCATATACTCCAACTGCATGTCATAAGCTTCTGCAACCTTTATCATGGCTGTTTCGTAGTTAGGATAATTTGCAGGTACACTGCAACCCATGTATAGATTGTATACTGGCATCTTACTCACCCCCATCCACTAGTTTGCTAGTCCGGGTTTCCTTCAGGATGTTTTTCAAGCCATCAACAGACAAACCGGGTACTTCTGGTTCAAGACCCATATCTTCACGTTCCCAATCTGCTGTCACTGTATAGAGTTGACCTTTCTCTAGTAGTTCTTTACCTAGACCTACAATATTGGCTGGGACCTTACCCTCTTCAGCAGCTAGATTTTTACAATCGAAGAAAATGTCAGTGACTCTCACTTTTTGGGGACATCTTTCTTGACATTGAAAACACGTCAGACATAACCAAATCTCATCAGAAGAGAGAACCTCATCACGCATTCCTAAAAGTATCATCCGAATCAATTGGTGTGGTTTATACTTCCAGATGTTCGCAATGGGACATGCTGCTGTGCATGTTGAACAAGCAAAACACGCAGAGAGTTCTTCACCATTTGGCATACTATGAATCTCTTGACGAAACTTGGTATCAAGTTTAGACATTTCAATAGGATCAATCAATGTGGCTGGTGGTCCAGCCGGTTCTTCTGTTTCAGCCATGGGTACGCACCACATCTATGTGTAGGCTACTCGCAAGTTAGCAGAGCAATTTTGCAGCCCATATTAAAAGTTTGCAGAAACAACGATATTGGCTTCACAGTCATTGAGCTTCCAATATTCACTCCGGAAATCCCTTCAGATATATCAGGCGAAGAATACCAAGTGTGAAGAGTACAATTACAGATACGTACAGGATGGGGGCAAAGATACCAAAAGGGGTTGAAGGATACATTATTCCACCTACAACAGCAAGTGCAATACACACTAGACCAGCTAGATAGAAGAGCCATTTCCGATGTAATGACATGAATTTAGCAGTGCCCAAAAGGGCTCTTAGGACTTTCTATACTAGTGGGCTTGAATCAAACTGTATATCGTTTTAATCTTGGATCGTAGATGCACGTATGGATCTAACGAGGTTTGGCGTATCTCCGTACTTGTTCTGATTAAATATGCCTTAAGATTTCCTACATCACCTTTCATTTTTGTGAGAGTCGGACTGCCCTCATCTAGTAAGCGTAGAGTGTTAGTGAGCGCGACTTGAAATTTATCATGCTCCAAGCCAACTCTATCATGAGTTTCATCAATGAAATCTAGAAGCGATGTGATTTCAGTAATTATTTCCTCTTTCTTCATTCAGAGGGAGCCTCCTCTGTAACGATACGGATGACTGTACCATCACGTAACCATGTGTTTGCATTAGCTGTAGGAATCATAGCCACATCTTCTTTCTTGAATGGACCGTACGTCTTCTCATCGAGACCTAAGAAAGCATCACTAATCGGACGCAGAAATCGTACAGTTACGTATTCAACCGTTTCAGAAACGGATGAAGTCTTGGATCTTTTCGTATCATCGCGGGTCTTCTTCTTTGGTTTAGAGCCAGCTAGGGAATCCTTGACAAACTCAGAATGACCATCAAGAGCTCGCTGGGTTCTATTGTATAGTTCCTCCTCTGCGAGGGTCATATCGCCTCTTGGTCGGTGCCCTGAGATGGCAGCCTTCAATATCTTCTGCCTTCGGAAGATTAACAGGTCTTCAATCATGAATTCAAGATTGAGAGCTTCTTGCACCAGTATATCCGCTTGTATCCGTTTTTCGGAATCAGTAGATGCCAATGATAAACGTACACTAGAGAGATAGGATATCATTTTGCTCAATCGAAGGTCGCCCAAATCTTGGAGACCCTCATTCTCTATTTCATTCTCCCATGCAGATTTGATGTCGTCATATCCTAAATCACTCAATGGTAGCAACTCCTTTGCATAGCACAAACGCCGCGGCAGCTGTTGGTAGCTCTACGGATTCTCCATGATAGGGTCCATAAGTTTCATCACCGATTTTAAACCGAGGAACTCCCGGAGACTTGTATAGGAACTTAACCTTCATTTGTCCATCATTAAAAGCAATTGCATCTTGAAAAGGATCAAAGTCATTGAGCTCATCTCTGGTCAATTGGTTTACTAAGAGCCCAGTTTTACCATTCAAACTCCCAATTAGACGAATGACTCTATGAATATCGTGGGTCACAGGACGGTCTATCTTACCACCATAGAACTCTGCTGCTTTCTCCGCGATTTCCTGCCATGACTTCAGACCAATGTCCTTTGCATCTTTGCTTAATATTGGTGGATTTCTCAAAAGACCATCTATGGCTGCAATCCTTGCTTCTCGGCGTTCTTCGTCTCTAAGTAATTTGGCCCATCTTTCGTTTCCATCATAGGAATCTATGTTTCTGATAAACTCAACAATTGCATCAGCAGTTTTACCAGCCCAGCCTGGAAAAATACGGTCTGGTACTCTATCTACTCGTCCTTGAGAAACAATGACTTTCTCAGTATTAAGACCAAGACCCATTATATAATGCACAATTTGAATGCGACCACTTGAGTCAAGTGAATAAACACGTGGATCACGAACGCGAACATGATATCCTCTATTACCGCTATAGTTGAGCTGGATGGATTCAGGGTTAAATCCAAAATCATCTATAATGAACTTATCATAGAGCTTGATAGTATGCTTCTTCGCTTCAGCTAGACACTTCTCGCAAACCCACTTCCTTGTGCTGAAACTTGTGCCTCCACAGTCTGGGCATTTTTCGGGGGCTGCACCAGTTTCTGTTTTGTGGCATCCATCTGCATTGCAGCGCCATGCATCATGGTCTTTGGAACAGAGTAGGTCCAAATGGTCTGCGTCAATATCAAAAACAAGTTCAGCGCCAAACCATTCTTTCTCATCCATATGACGAGCGACAGGGATTTTGTAAAATGCTGATGAATGGTAGACACTATGAGGTGCAATAGACACCAAACCTTTCACTAGCTCACCACGATTCATGTAGCCAACGTGTCGTTTCCAAGTAGTTGTTTGAACGTCGGTTGAACCACACTTGGGGCATGCAGTAACTTTTGAAAATGATGTGCCTGATTCTCCACATCCGGTTGTAATGCCCTTACCTGACTTATCGCGGCTCATTCTCTTCGGACAGAACCAATTATTCTCCCAGCTTTGAATTCCGAATTCACGAGTATGGACTTTTTCTGGGACATCAATTGAGTCAGGATTTGATTTATAGTATTCATGAAACATGAACCGCAGTTTCAAAACTGTGCTTGTGAAACCTTGATTCTGATCCGCCATGCACTAAAACCCCATCAATTGGTACCGATATATTCGGGACCTCTTGTCTTTCTATCTACGTTCTACACGTGGTGCAAGAACGAAGCTTATACTTCCAGCCTCTGCTATTGCGAATTCTAACATCATTGGTTTATTGGAAGTGAATTGAAGCATTAGGCTGTCACTAGCAATCGCTTTTGAGATTTCGCTAAGGTAATTAAGGGCATACATCGCGACTGATTTACCAGATACTTCTAGCTGGAAAAGTGCAGGTGCATCACCCTTGGTAGTCAATGCAACGTTGGCTTCACCAGTATCGCCCTCACCAGCAAAAGATAGCTGTTCAGGCTCTGCGCTGATTTTTACATGACTAGATACAACCCCAATATCTTTGATTGCTTGTTTGAAAGTGTCAGCCAGTAATTCGGCTTTTACATCAAATTGAATTCCGGGTTTCTTTGTCTGATCATCTGGCGGTGTTAGAAGTTGTAGTTTGAACACTCTATTTGCCTGTCCAATCATTCTAATCTCAAACCGGTTTTCAGACTCGTCAAGATTGAACTCAAGATGCTCATCTCCTGTCATTCGTTTACTTACCTTGGCGAGCTCATCGAGACCCAAGCAAATGTCATGTTCACCCTTGCACGAATATTCTTGGAAGATTCCAGAAGGGAGTGCCAAATCAACCATTGCCGCCTTTGATGAGTCAAGCTGACGTAGTGATATTCCGGATTCAGACACACGGAAATGTGCTTCTGTGAGCAGAGTTGCCAGAGCGTCTACAATCTGTTTCCATGTCTTGGTGCTGTCGAGGGTCGCGTGAAACATGCCATTATCTCCAACCATCTGTTGATGTACGATCTGACCTGCGAAAGCTCAAATGATGTAGTACCATATAAGCGGCCAGTATCGCTCTTTATCTTTGAACTAGATTCTCAAAATGAATTTCGCATTTAAAGTGTACTTCTCGGTGGATTTTGTGTATCCTTTATAGGTAAGATAGATAGGGCTTGTTACTATCTTCTCTCTATTCGTGGAGCTAGAAGGAAACTGATTATCCCCTTTTCTGCAATTGAAAACTCAAGCATTACAGGTTTATTCCCAGTCATTCTGAGTATCAAAGTTTCACTTGAGATTGCTTTGGAAATTTCTGCAAGATAACTAAGAGCATACATTGAGATGGCGTCCTGTTTCACCTCTAAATCATGGAGAAGAGAATCATCTCCAAGTTTCAATGAAACCTCAGCTTCCCCAACATCACCAACGCCTCCGAAACTTAGAGATTCTTTTGTTGCTGTAATCTTTATGTGATTGGAAACAACGCCGATATCTTTTACGACCTGTTTGAATGCGTCAGAGAACATTTCAGCCCTTATTTCAAATGTTGGACTTATCTTCTGGGTTCTTTCTTCTGGCGGGGTAAGCAACTGGATTTTGAATGTCCGTTCTGCTTGACCTATCATCTTGATTTCAAAACGATTTCGGGATTGGTCAAGATCAAATTCTAATCTATCATCACCAGCAATTCG
>PJET01000019.1 GCA_002825515.1 Candidatus Thorarchaeota archaeon MP11T_1
CTCGACCAGAATGGCATGTGAGAATTTGTCCTTCAGGTCTTTGTTATGCGTGATGACAAAGATGATGAAGTCATTCTGCCATTTCCGAATCGCATCAGCGAATGCATCCACCCCAGCTTCATCCAAGCGGGAATCAACCTCATCGAATTCCAGCATTCGGATATCAATACCCAAACGTTTCTGGACTACACGAGCCATTCCACGCTTGAATGCTAGAGCAATGTACACGTGTTGCCCATGAGATAGCTGTGCATAGTCTCGAACCACACCATTGCGGCGATACTCAAAGTTCAATTCGGCATCAATCTGCACATCCAGTTCGGGACGCAGCTCCTTGAGCGCCGCATTAGCCTCGAACTGAAGCTCATCTAAGATAGTTTGGATGATGAAATTCGGAATGCCACGGTTACTAAAAGCATCCACCACCATCTGACGAATCTTTAGCTCACGCTTAGCCTTCACTAAGTCGTCTTGCATCACCTTGAGTCTGTCTTTATCCCCCGTGCGAATCTTGATTCTCTCTTCCAAACCTCCCTGTACACCGCTTTGGCTAGAAATTCTCCGGTTATACTCGGTAATTTCATCTTGAAGCTTGAGCTTGGAAATCTCTTGGTTAATAGCGAAGATCTTGTTATTGAGCGCTGGCGCATCGGACTTATTGGCAGCTTCTTTCAGAGTTTTTAGATGCTGAGTGACCTCTGTAATCTCTTGTTCGGCATCCCGAAGGCTCTTTGAAGTCTCTTTTTGGTCAGTATAAGCCCGATCAATCTCGGCACGTAGAGATTTCTGTTCTTTACCAAGAGATTCTGCACGTGTCTCTAGTTTCTCTACCTCGGTTCGGCGCGTTTGTTCTGCCTTGAGCTTCTCATCCGCTCTCGCCTTCTTGCGGCGGCACTTGGACATATTATCTTCAAGGTCTTCAAGATCCTTCTGTTGCTTAGCCAACTTCTTCTTTACATCTTCCACCATCGACCGTCGATACTCAGCAGTGATACTCTGGTGACAAGTGGGGCACTCATCATCATCGGGCAGTGTCTTCTTCGTGATCTTCATCTGCGCTTTGATAGCAGCAATCAGTTCGCTTCCCTTTACTTCATCAGAACATATCTTATCGTATATAGCTTGGAGTTCCTCCAGGTTCTGACTGTTGTTTTGCAGTAGCGTACCCAAACGATCTTGAATCTGCTCTGCGCTCTGCTCACTAGTCTTGAGTTCCAGCTCCTTATCAGAGATGAGCTTGGTTATCTTGGTGAGGCGAGTTTCACTAGACTTGGCATCCTCCTTCAGTTTCTTGAGCGCTACTTCTTGCTCAGACACTCTCTTGTGGATGTCGATGTCTTGCTGGCCCAGCGATTGTTTCAAGTCCTCAACCGTTTGTCGCTTTTGCTGGATGCTCTTTTCGTTTGCCTCGATTGCTTCCTGATGAAGTTTAATCTTGGCCTGAGTAATTGCACATTCCCTAGTAGCCTTCTTGATATCCTCATCAGGATTTCCAATGACTTGAATGGAACCTTCCAGGTTATCAATCTTACGCTTGACCGGGCGGCGCTTCTCCACCGCCATCTCTTCTAGCTTTGTGTAAGTAGCAAGGTTCAGCGGTTCCTTGAGGATTTCTTTTCGTTTCTTAGGATCGGTCACAGAAGTGATACCAGTGAGATCTGCCTGTCGAAAGAGAACAGAATATGTAAATGCTTTGTGGGAGATTTTGATAAGCTCTCGGATGAGCGCATCTGTTACGGATGGAGTACGTCCACTGATGGATTCAAAGTTACTACCAACAAGCTTGTACAGACGAACATCAGCAGAACCGGTACTGGTCCGGTGACGATAGATTCGATACACCTCCCGGTTCAGCTCAAAATCAAATTCAACAACAGCTTTCTTCTTGCCGTCCCGGACTACCTTATCCAGAGTAGTGGCGTGTGATTGGTTGAATAACGCATACTCAATGGCCCGGAAGATTGTGGTCTTACCCACACCATTGGAGATTCGTTCGTTCTTCTGATTCCTGCCAACAATCAGAACAGTCTGGAAATTGGTACAATCAATCTCCGTCTTGCGGTGATTCATGAAGTTCTTGAGGTAAACTCTTAATGGTTTCATTTCAGATACTTATCCTCGTACTGTTGACGAACTTCATGCGCAGCGGACTTGAAAGCCTCTCGTTCCCAATCGTCCTCAAAATGGTCTCGTGTATCAGCCCACTTGTTGATGGTCTGGGCAATTTCCATTGTGTTATCGAACGCATCCTCTGGAGCAATCTGAATAGTAGAAATGGAACGAGTTTCTGAAAATCCACAGATATGATGGACTTCCAAATGATCTCTCAGATAGTTCTCGACCTTCTCTCTATCCACGCTTTCCAAATCAGGACCATTCAGCTGAATGTCTACACGAACAATTGCTTCCTTGAAATCAATCTTCTTGGATAGAAAACAGAGTTCGTTAACCACAAATTCTGTTGAGTCTTTCCCTGGTGGGACATCAATCCTTACTGGGCGTAAGGATCTGGTGGGGAGAATTATCTCCTCGAAGTTGTTGGTCATATCTAAATCGAGTAGAATTGCGACCTTGTTATTCTCTATCTCGATCTTATGGAAGTCCGAACGATCTAAGCTTCCGATATGTGCAATATACGGATTACGATGTTGAATGACTTGTGGGTGATGAATATGTCCCATCCACACATAGTCAAACCAATCGAACATCTCCGGTGGAACATACAGCTCGTTTAAATGATCGCTAATCTCATCACCAATAGAAAGAGAACCTTCTAGAGCTAGATGCCCAATACAGATCTTGAGCTTATCAGATGGTTCCTGTATGACTGGTTCAATTTCGCTCCTCAGTTTCTTAAGGCCATCTTCCTTGCTCTTGACTTCGTACATCCGCTTATCACGGAAGGGCACAAGAACTACTGTGAACTCTTTGCCAAACTCAAGCCTGGTAACGTTCTTATGAACATTAGCGTAGCGCAAGTCGAGTTCAGAGACTAAATCCAAAGCTGATACAACGTACTGTCCGCTACGAACAATATCGTGGTTGCCCATGACAATGTGAACCTGGATTCCAGAACGCTCACATTTCTTGAGCCAGCACATGAAGATACTGATTACAGCGGGGTGCGGGCGATAATCCTGGTACACATCACCAGTGATTACGATGAACCTGACCCCTTTCTCAATACAGAGATTATAGGCCCAATCAAGCAAATTGATTTGATCTTGAACTCTGCTATTTAGGTTCCCAAATTCGGCGGGCTTACCAAGGTGGATGGATCTTCCAATATGGATATCACCTAGAATTAAACATTTGTTCATCAGATAGAAGCTCCTTGGCCCGTTCAATTCGAGCTTGAAGTTCATTCGGTTTGATGCGGGGTGCCTTGGACATCATGTAAAAATCCAACCACCAAATTAGTTTATCTATATAGCGCAACGCATCGGGGTTGTGCTTATGTTTTTGGATCATCTCCTGAAGAAACTTAGAACCATCTAAAAGAGCTAGGTTTATACTATCCTCATGCTCTTGATAGTTGTCTTCTAGGGCTACATCTTCTTCATCACCATGCTGAGCGAGAATATCCTCAACCACAGACGTTCTGGTTTTTTCGGTATAGGAAGCAATAAACTCCACCGCCTGACCGCTTTGGTGACAACCGAAACAGAAAAAACGATCTGTGGCGAAGTTGTATCCAAACGATCCTGTTCGTTCTCTCGCGTCTTTATGAGACGGAAACGGACATGTTATACTAACACTCCAGACCGAATCTGGGCGCGGCTCCATCTTAAATCCGTAGGAATGTAAGATATCTAAGAGCCGAACCTTCCGATTAGCCTTTTTGATATGGGCATATCTTTGATCATCATTTCCAGAAGTTCCACCTTGGCTCTCACCAGCTTTTCCGGAGTTGGATCTGGAGTTATCTGAAACTTTGCACATAGGCTCTTGTATGCAGCCAGAGCTTCCTTCTCTTCGGTGATCATCTGAATCATCCGGGTTCTGAGGTCACTGGCTTGCATTTGAACCCTGTCGTGCTGACTGGCTCGACAAGTTCTTCGCATTGAGTTCGCGCTTTAACTGAAGTAATTCATACTCTAATTCATTCAGACGATCTCTATACAATAGAATAATCTTAGTGACGGCACTCAATGCGACAACAGAGCCTTTGCCATTATCTTCTTCATTCTCATCATTATTCAAGTCAAGCGCTAATTGAATTAAGTCTTGACGAATTTCGCGTTCAACATCATCAGCGATTCCACCCTTGTTCTGTGCAAGAGTCTTGTCTTCGGCCATCTTGATAAAACGAGAGATAATGTTGATAGCGCGATTGTTTTGCTCATTATAATGCTGAATAGTTTTCTCAGCCTTCTCATCAAACTTGCGTTTATATTCTTCGCGCTCAATCTTCTCTTTCTCTTTTCGTTCCGCGTTCTTGTTCTTTAATTTGACACCACGTGTAGCTACAACTTCCTTGTCAACATCTTGGAAGCCTAAACGTCTATTCGGATCTCTGGGGGCCGCAACTGGATTCGCAAACTTATTATAACCTATCATCCTTCGTCAATCTCCACTAAGGCTCTCTCCTCACCAAGGACGAGAGGCTCATGTGGTCCTATAACATCTCCACCAATCTTGGTGCGAATTGACGAAATTAGTTCAGTAGCCAGCGATTCGATAAACTCGCCAACCTCGTGAGCATCAGCTGTTTTGCCAAAGTAATCCTCTGCTCGGACCACCGCGCTCCACAGAAGGTTCTCCACATCTGTCTGCAATTCATTGCTGGAGTACACATACTCATCTAAATCATTGCGAATCGGATTGTTTCTGACTTGATGGGTCAATTTCATAGCAACTTTCTCTAGACCTTGAAAATTAGCCTCCTCAGCCTGAGCCATCAATCTTTTTTTGAGATTTTGAGAAATGGTACGCATTACAACTCTCCGTAGAATGGTGTTCCAGCTAGCATTTCATCTGTTTCCATATATCCGTAATTGTGAGTAGAACGATCTTTGGGACTTACGTATCTCTGGCGAGTTCCCTGAAGTGGATTTGGCTCGAATATTTTTGCTAGTGGAGTTTTGGAACTATCAATTTTTCCCTCTAAAATGAGTTCTAGGATACGGAAAAGCTTCTGACGACGCTCTGAACGCCTACGCCGCTCCATAAGTTCCTTGGCTTTTCCAATACTATCATCCATGCAAGTATGCAACGTTATTACTCATTTACTCAACCCGGCGGAAACCACCCTTTCCTGTAAGCTTCGAATTCGTCAGACCGTAAGCCTCATCTTCTTTCTCGGCCAAATATTGCTCCATACAAGCCACAACCGCTTTTCCGATGTTATCGGGGGTCGCTCCATCTATCACACGTAGCTTAACATCTTGATATATGGCAATTTTTTCTTCTTGACTCAAAGCAAAAGATACCTTGCGAGGTTCCTTAGGTTCGGGATTTTCCGTGCCGTACTTACTGTTATCCTCCGAATAACCCTTTTTTTCTTCGGAAGTTAGCCGACCAGTCGCTAATCTTTGTACAATATCATTTTGTCCACTCATGCATCACCTAATCTTTGGGAGCTGAAAGCGTTGAGCTGAATCTGGACATTATTAGGAGAGCCACAGACTTGCTCGGCACGCCTGGCCGAAATTACGTACTCGCTAGCTGCTTTATCAACCTCAGCCTTCAATTCCCTTGTTAATCCTTTGGGGCCTAATATACTAAGCCGTTCCTGTAGTATATGCAAGGTTAACGCATTGACATATAAATCAATGATTGCTGGGTGTATAAAATGAAACTTCATCCGAACTTCCGGCCCCTGACTGAGGCTAAACTCAATTTCCTTTCTGGTTTTTTGATTTCCGGTATTCCTTTTACAAATGACATCTCATCTTCGGCTGGTAATAACTCCTCGTCCAACTCACCAGGGACCAAAATGAGCTGAGCATATATGCCGCAGGGCTTATGCATTTGGATAAACCTCTCCAGCAAGTGGTACTCGTGATCGGTCCACAGCCGCTTGAATTTTTGATCGAAACGATCCTGAAGATTGTATACTAGATTGCGTATAGCATTTTGTTCCAGCATAGGACGGTCAAACAATCTGACGGCATCAAGATAATCAGTGACGCCATCAACGTTTACCAAAGAGTCATCTAGTTTTAGGATGCGATTCTGCGTAGACGGACAAAGAACAAAACCGTTCTCTGATCTGCCATAGCACCCTAATACCAGATATGCACTTTCCTGCACCGGAACCGCTGCTCATCTTTAGAGATCCCTGGGAACGATCTTCAGAACAGTATACTTGCCCGATTGTGATAGGTCGAATGTGAGAGGGCCTCTCTCATCCGATCCCCAACGAACTTTACGCAGAGCTTCGTCCAAAGCAGGAAGAACAGCCGCTGACTTCAAAATCAGATGCAGAGCATCCGGGACAGCCTTCTCTAACTTCTTCTCTCGCGTCACATGATTTGCAACTACCTGATCTGGAAGCGCATAAATTTCAAGTGGAACTTCTTTGATTTTGTTCCAGATTTTCTCTGCAAAAGTTTGTTCGGCAGTACTTTCGTCAGCCTTCTTTCTCGTAGTCATACTTTCAACTCCTTACTTTAGGCAGCTCTATTTTGATCTTTTACAATATCTCTCAGCTCCTTTCTGAGAGAATCGACCATAATACTGCCTACAAACCTAGTGATTTCCTCACCATTCCTGAATACTATAACAGTAGGTACGCTCCTGATCTTGTAATCTTTCGCCAGGCGCGGATGATCATCAACATCCACTTCCTGAAACTTTACAGTAGAAAACTCAGGTTTGACCCTTTTTATTGTGCTGGTCACTATCTTACATGGAGCACACCAAGTTGCGGCAAATTTCACAAGACTAATTCCTTTATCAATGTCCAGCATCAGAGTCTCCTTGTCTATTTCTTTAAGTTTCAAGTCTTGCTGAACACTTGCTTTACTCTATAAATTGGGCAAAACAAAGACACAAAAGAACCGACATCAGCTAACATATCGGCTCTCTATTTCTCTTCGGCCTTTTTCTGTTTATTCTCTTCAGCCTCTTTTCGAAATGCTTCGTGGGTTCGTGCAACAAACTCATGACTTAACTTGAGAGTTTTGGTAGCCACTTCCGCTTCCGATATCATCTTCTTTTCAAGCAAGAGTTCTTCTAGGGTTGTGATGCGAACAGCAAGTGTTGCTATAGCTTTACCCTGCGTGTCAAATAAGTCTTTCAAAGCCTTTTCATCCATGCCTTCGCTCCGTTCGGATAGAACCAAAATAATGCCCATATTGAGGATATTTCAAATACCGCCAATGATTCTGGGCACATCGGGTGCCTACTTTTTGATTGCAACATCTGGCAGCAGAATCCCTTTTAGATGATCGAGTTCATGCTGCACAACTATTGCTGTAAAATCGGTAACTACGAACCTGTATGGCCAAATCAAATTATCCTCGACGACAACCTCTCTATATCTGAGTGTTCTCTCAAACCTACCAGGAAAACTCAAACAACCTTCACCGTCAAACTCATATTGATCATAAGCTCTTGAAATCTTTGCGTTCACCAAATCAAGCTGAATAGAATCATCTACCCGAACAATAGCCATCGTTTTGGCTATGCCTATCTGTGGACAAGCTAGACCCACACCCGGGAAACCACGCTTGGCAGACCACTTCAAAGCTTTATTTAGCTCCTGCCGCAAAGCATCAACTTCTTCTAGCAAGACGGGTTTGCACGTAACCCGCAATGCTTTTTCATCTGTGAGAATCATTCGCCATCTTTCTCTGAACGAATGAGAATGGCATTCATATTTCTACCACTCATGGAAGGCTCGGTATCGTAATTTGCCGAGATCATTTGCGCAAACTTATTCATCTTCTCTAGCCCAATTTCACGATGAGCCATTTCCCTGCCACGAAATGTAATCGTAACCTTCAATCGATTACCCTCCTCAACAAACTTCTGGAACTGACGAGCCTTGGTCATCAGATCATTATCATCTGTGGTGGGACGGAATTTCACTTCCTTGACCTTGATAGCATTCTCACGCTGCTTTTTCTTAGCCACCTTTTCGCGTTTTTCCTGCTCGTACTTGAACTTACTGAAATCAAGCACCTTGCATGTAGATGGCTTACCTTTACCTTGAGAAACCATTACGAGTTCCAAACCAGCATCTTGGGCAATTCCTAGTGCCTCTCTCGTATCTATTAAACCAAGATTGTTATTGTTATGATCAATACAATACACTTGTGGTTCGCGAATGAACCTACCATAGACGTACTTCTTTTCCTCTTTTTTGTATGGCTTTTTACGTGGATATCTCAAGTGAAATTCTCCCTAATTAACATATTGATACTAAGTGTCCGTTAATACGCCTAGATGTAGAACGCATTTCTATAAGAAGAAACGGCCAACGTCTCTCTAACTCATCTAGACAGCGTTCCAATCCAGTAACAACTTTCATGTTGCCAATGAACAAAGGACCGCCATCCAACGCTTCCTCTTGAAGCGTTGTGTGAATTTCCCCAAGAGCGCGCATCGCTATGACAAGCGCTTCTTCGCGACTCTCGATTTCGTCAAAGAAATCCTCAGTGACGGTATAGATACCATCATCTTCTTTGACAAAGAACTTCTTCTTTCTAGGTGATCTCTGCTGTCTTGCCATTGTTTAGATCTACCTCGACCATTCCGCGAGGATTCTCGTCCTTTTCCTTCTTCTTCTGTCGTGGTTGATACAGTGAGTAATCCTCAACGTAAGCATGTTCTTGGATGAAGTTTTGTCGTTTCTGTTTCCTGTTGTACAGATCGAACATGTTTCCTCCATACTAATGCAGAACTATGCCTTCTTCAATCTGCTCGTGCAAATCTATATCCAGAACTTTCAACTCTAACTCCAAGGTTTTCAACAGGTTTTTATCGAAGTCCGACATCTTCGCACAATCTACTACCAAAAAACCAAACACCTGAGATACTGAATGAATCTTGTTTGGTTGACTCATTATAGACAAAGTTTTATCAATTGCATAAACCCAAGCTTCCGGTATGTCGTTAAATAATATATGTTTGAATCTTTTTCTCAAAACATCCAAATCAGAATAGACAAACTCATGTCTCTCGATAAACTGCGATTTGAATTCATCTATTGAAACCATCATGTCTTTTCCTCAGTAACTCAACAAATTCTTTGAACCTTTCGATGTTGGTTCTGTTTCTGCCAAAGTTAGCTGCCAAACAAGTCAACACAACATTCCCCTTTACATATCCCTTCTCAGGATCAAGCCTATCCAAAGATGGTTGTTGGGGATCTTTAGAGTTCTCTGTGGCTACCATTGGTATACCGTACCAGTAGCATTTGCCGTTTTGCAACTCGAACAACTCTAATATATCTTCTTTGGTAATGTTGCACTCTAAATTCTTCCGTCCCCTTGCCGATCTACATAAGCGAGAGGCCCAATTAATTGCATCCTCTTTAATGCGGCACGAGCGACAGTGATATCCGCGTCCTCGCGGATGACCTTTATGCTTATGAAATTCCTCTATATCCTTTTCATGTCCACATGCGGAACAGATTCTTGTATCACCCAAAGCAACCTCATAATTCTTTCTTCACTTTCTGCAACGCATACCAAGATGGTTCTTTCCACTTGGGATTACGTAGAAGCGCTGATGGATGATAACAAGGCATAAGTTTGGTGTCGCAAGCCTCTTCCCATTGGCCACAACGACGTGTAATTCCGCCATCCACTCCGGTGAGACCACCAAGAGCAGTATTACCTAGCGCGATAATTATCTTCGGCTTGATGATCTCAAGTTGCCGAAGTAAAAACTGTTTACAAGTATCCATTTCCTCGGGTTTCGGTTTGCGATTGCCCGGCGGGCGACACTTGCAGATATTGAGGATGTAAATATCCTCACGCTCCAATCCCAGTCCATTCTTAATCATGTTGTCTAAGAGCTTCCCAGCTCTGCCAACGAATGGGCGACCAGTTTCATCTTCTGTCTGGCCTGGAGCTTCACCACAGAAGACAATCTTGGCTTTCGGATTCCCTTCTCCGAAAACTATATTAGTCCTATTTGCACAAAGAGAACATGATGTACAGTTCTCTACATCTTCTTTTATCGATCCTAAAGCAAGTAAGCGGTTCGACCTATTCATGTTAGGGAATAGGTCACAGTCACCCCTCTCGACCAGCCAATCTAACCAGTACTACCAAATCCACCAGCGCCACGTTTTAGTCCACGGTTCTCGCACATCTCATCGAATAGCTTATTAGAAGCATAAACAACCGCCATCTCTTGGCGTTTCACTGGAACAATCTGCGCTATCCGTTCACCTTTCTCAATCGTTAATGTTTGAGCTGCGCGTACATTACCGGCATAAATCTTGCTGCGTTCCTCCGCGGGAAACTTGTAAATATCCGGAAGCCACTGACAGGCAAAGATAAGCTCACCCTCATAGCTCTCATCAACAACTCCATATAAAGAACTCAATTCCTTCTTGGCAAACGTAGAACTGCGCGGTCGAATCTCCAACCACCATCCTTCGGGAGCGAAACAACGAATCCCTAAAGGAATCTTTACTAACATGGTTGGGTGCAAAACAACATCTTCGGCTGCCCTTACGTCCCAACCAGTAGAAACTGAATCCCCTCTGGTAGGAACAAATGATGTATCAAGACCATCCTTGACGGCAAATACATAACGTGGACTAATCATTCTGGATCATCCTCATCTCGTCTACCATACTTAGCAGTAAATCGCACGTCATCACCCAATGGTTCGGGTCTTGGCGAAACCCTCTTGGATCTGGGAGTCTTAGTGGGATAGTTTCCACCAAACATATCGGTTAAGTCATCACTAAATTCTTGAATATCAATAGGTTCTAATTCTTTGAAGTGAAGAACACGACCCTTATCACCATTGTTGATTGGTGATCCTCGTGGTGGTCTTCTTATCCCAACAACTTTAGCCTCGACATTCAGACGCTCCTCCCTGGAACTCCATTCATCCCAACCCAAAGGGTCAACACCATCCTCAATAGCCATCTTTACATGCAAGCAATAGAATGTATGTCTTTCAATATTTCGACTACGATCCTTAACTTGATCGGCAGTTAGTAAACAATCATGTGTAAGAGGTTCACAAGCCTGGAAGAGAAGACCAAGTGCTTGCAACCACTTCTCATTCGCAGTATCCGTCGTCTCGTTTCGAGCCTCTACCATCCCCAGCTTCCGAGCTGGTAAAATCTTCCGAAACGTTTCTAGTAGAGCCATAATTCTTCTCCAAGTCTTGCTCTATTTCTCGGACGGCCCTATCTCTCTCAGCTTGTTGTAACATCTTTTTGACAGTTACATCTACAATGGCGTCCTCATTCGCAACCTTAAGAAGAGCTTCGGCAATTGCTCGATATTTTTCGAACTGGTCTCTGGTATTCTTACCCTTTCCATATTTCTCATGAAAATCTTCATGATGGAAAATACAAAGAGTAACTCCGTTTTCTACATCATATCTCTCATCGGGGAAGTTGGCCCATGCATTGAGATGGTGAGCATTTACAGCAACGCCCCTCCTGCCACAAACGACACAGGTGAAATGATCTCTGCGCCGAACATTGTCTGCCCAGCGCACGTATCCGTAGTCATCCTTCCTATCGAAGTATGCCATTACTCCCCAATGAGAGTCTTAATGGCGCGCAGACGACCCTCTGGATCGGAGGAAGTGCGAGCTATTTGGACAATTTCATCGAGCAGACGAGCCGCATCCTTGAAAGAATCCTCGGCGGTCTTTGATAA
>PJET01000153.1 GCA_002825515.1 Candidatus Thorarchaeota archaeon MP11T_1
ACGTCAATTCCGCATGGATGCGGTTTCATCTCTCTCGGAGCTACAGGGAGCTTGTCTATTAGTCTCTCATAAGTCAATATCTGACTGTCAGGGGTTTCAAATAAGATAGATGCATATGGAACTATAATCGCAGTTTTCGTAAAATAATCTATGATTCTTCTCTTACTCCTTATCCAATCCCCTTGAAGTTTGTATGAAACCATTGTTCCTTTCTCATGAGGTGACTTCGATATCCTCTCTTCATGTAGAATTTCTGGTTGATTCGTTTCAATATCGAGTCTCATTACAATTCTGCAGCCATGGTCGTCACCTTCTCTACCAGTAACCACTTCTATAGGCTCTTGTGTGGTGACCTGTCCATAAAGGAGTGCTAAACTTCCACCCAGTCCAAATGTTCCTCTATTCTGTCTTAGAGTGAACTTTGTACCAGTAAGCATCTTTCCGATTAGAACTGGAATCGCTTCTTTTTTCATACCTTTTGCATTGTCTTTCACTACAAGCTCAAATATTTCTGGTCCAACATTCAGGACATCAAGGTCATCATTTGGCTCTTCTTCTCTTTTTAGAAATACACTGACTTCAGGTAAGACACGTTCTTCTTCGCAAGCATCAAGACTGTTTTCTACTAGTTCGCGAATTGACACGTATAATGAGCGAGCAGGATTGTCAAACCCAGCGATTGTGCGATTTCTATAGAACCATGCTGATACTGAAAGTTCTGTTATTTCTTGATCATATCTATTCGAAGTGAGCACTCATGGAGCCCCCTGACAGCATCAAGAGGCATGTGTATTATCCTGCTATGAAGCGTGGTATTATTCACGCAACACTAAAGTCAACCAGTATTGGAAACAAGAGATAGCCAAATATGAGCATGAATAGGAGTCCTAAAGTTTGAGCTATCCACACTCTATTGTTCCAGTACCGGACGGTAGCTCCATCAAATGGCTGAATTGGAATCATATTAAACAAACCTAGAAACGAATTCAGTTGGATGCCATATCGAAGCAAAAACCCAATTGAAACAATTGGTATCTTTAGTAATGCTAGAATAATAGCGATTATTGCTAACGCTGTCGCGATTACAAAATTCGTTAACGGTCCTGCAAGATTCGATTTTCCACTTTGTTCAACATTTGATGTACCACTGGTGTAAACAACACCTGTACCAAATATGGGTAGTGAAAAAAGAATCGCCATCGCTGAGAGATAATATCCCATCGATGTCATTCTGAACTCAGACCACATGCCATAATTCTGTGATACAAATTTATGAGCCAATTCATGTGCCATGAAAGATCCAAGAAATATTGCAATGGTACCAACAATTACCCACCACAATCCCCCACTAATTAGAAAACCAATCACTGTGATTGCATTGAATATTCCCAAGGGACTTCCAAATATGGCGATGCCAACAAGGATTACTAGAATCGAAGCAATGCCAAGATCTCGAATCTCAGTGGATGAGAAGCGCTTCCGCTTTGTTCGTTTCCTTTTCAATCTGCGAGTAGGTTGAAATTGTTGCTCTTCTGGTTTCTGAACCGTGAACGAATCAGATATCTTTCTTCGTGCATCCTCGCGAACTCTATGCATTGCAGGGCAACCATGACTCTCTGGTAATCTATGTTCTGAACAATACACGGTGTTGCAGTAGGGACAGGTAAATCCCAAGTCATCTACACCACAGAGAGAACATGTTGTCATTTTTTCACACTCTATTCTACATTGACTCATAGTTTAGTCAATATATCCGTATTCCTAGTGGCTACAATGCTTCAATGCTTCATACTACCTGACGCAATGCTTAAGTGATAGTATTAAAGACCCCGCTATGAGCCGGGAGACACAAGGAGCGGTACTACTTGGATTATGATGTAGCTATTGTAGGTAGCGGCCCCGCCGGAATATTTTGTGCTCTTGAATTAATTGAGAAAAAACCTGATTTGAAACTAGTTGTTATTGAACGAGGGAAAAGCATCGAGAACCGCACATGCCCAAACTCTACAGCTGCTGTTGGTTGTAAGAAATGTAATCCTTGTGACATTCTTGCCGGATGGGGCGGAGCTGGAGCTTTTTCAGATGGTAAACTCACACACTCAACTCAAGTTGGTGGTTGGCTTGATGATTTAATTGGCGAAGAACATCTGATGGAACAGATAGAATATGTTGATGCAAAATACCTCTCCTACGGAGCCCCAGAGAAGATCTATGGTTCAGTCACTGAAGACATTGAGACCTACAGAAAAAAAGCCGCTCTTATCGGAATGCAACTAATACCCCAACGTGTGAGGCACATGGGTCGTGAAGGGTGCATTGATGTTATGGGGCGTATGTACAAAGAGATTCTGCGATATGCGGATATCAAATTCAAGACCGAGGCAAAAGACATCCATGTTAATGGAGGATCTGTTGAAGGTTTGCAAACAAATGGCGGGGATATGATTAATGCTCGGTATGTTGTTGCTGCTCCAGGAAGGGTAGGAAATGAGTGGCTCTCCCGTCAAGCTCAGCGTCTGTCTCTGCATACTGAGAACAACTATGTTGACATGGGTGTTCGTGTTGAGATACCTGCACCTGTAATGCAGGAGATTGCTAAATCTCTTTACGAGCCAAAATTGATCTACTATTCTCGCCGCTTTGATGATAAGGTCCGGTTATTTTGTTTCAATCCTGGTGGTGTCGTGACGAGTGAGTACTATGATGAGATTCTCACTGTAAATGGCCAGTCTTTTGCGAATAAGAAGACCGCTAATTCAAACTTTGCACTCTTGGTTTCAACAAAGTTTACTGCTCCATTCAAGGAACCAATAGCTTATGGCAAGTATATTGCTCGACTTGCCAATATGCTGGGTGATGGTGTTATTGTTCAAAGGTTGGCTGATCTACAACGAGGAAAAAGAAGCACTGCCGACAGGATTGCTAGGAGTCCTGTGAAGCCAACACTTCCTAGTGCTTCTCCTGGCGATCTTAGTTTTGCTCTTCCCTATAGGCACCTTAGTTCTATTCTTGAGATGCTTAACGCATTGGATGAGCTTTGTCCTGGTGTTGCTAGTGCGGGAACACTTCTCTATGGTGTTGAAGTCAAGTTCTACTCATCTCGCCTTAAACTCAATCAGCAGCTAGAAACAGAGGTGAAAAACCTGTATGCGGCAGGAGATGGTGCTGGTATAACTCGCGGTCTTATGCAGGCATCAGTATCTGGATTGCTAGTAGCTCGTGACATTCTCCGCAAGGAAGGCATGGACCTTTAATTAGTCCAGAAAAACTCTGACTACTTCCAAACCCTTATATACTAATATACCAGATGGTATATTAGGTACTGGCTGACAAGCCATACAGAAAGGGAGCCCCAATGGTGACTCGGAGGGCGGCATCAGCCGCCCGGGGCTTCGTAATGGGAGGTAATTTTCCGGATGATAGATGATGACTTTGAGTCAGTGTTCAAAAGAATGATTGAAGAGTTCATGGGAACTTTTGGAATGCCAGAGGGTAGTATAAGAATAAGATCTTGGAATGACTCATTTGTCGATGAAACACCTGAAGCACAAATCAATCTCAAGAGTGAAGAACCATTAGTAGAGAAGATTGATCTTGAAGATGGCGTTCTTGTTGTAATTGATGGGTTGAATAATCTTGAAGATCCCAAAGTAAAAGTTACAGAATCGACAATATTTGTACAACCTGGTCTAGATAGTAGGGAAATCATGATTGAAGTAGGATTTCCAATTGATTTAGAGAAGTCAACTGCTTCCCATCGAAATGGTATCATGGAGATTACTGCTGTAAAGGCGAACAGTAATATCGAACGAAGTAGTGATGGATTTTTAAAAATTGAATAGATTGAGGGTAAGCTGAATGAGTGAAGATGTAGTTAGATTGAAAGTAGCTGCAGCAATGCCAAAAGACCAAGGACGTGGCATTGTACGATTAAACTCTGATGTTAGAAATCATTTGGGACTGCATTCAGGCGATTATGTCCTTTTGAAAGGTGCAAAAGAAACAATAGCTGTGGCTTGGCCTAGCCTAAAAGAAGATGAAATTCTTGACATGGTAAGAATGGACGGTCTCATCAGAAACAATGCTGGTGTACGTCTTGGTGAAATGGTAGAAGTAAATAAAACAGATGTTCCTGAAGCAACAAGAGTGGTTATAGCTCCTAGTCAACCAATGAGATTTCAACCTGGTTTTGAGGATTATGTGAAACAACAAATCATAAACAAACCAGTAACTCGTGGAGATGTAATCCTTATTTCGGCTATAGGTTCTGGTTTGCAGTTCGTTGTGACAACCGTTTCACCTCGCAAGCACGGTAGAATCACATCATCAACTTCACTCGAAGTAATGACGAAACCTACCAAACCTGAAGAGCTTTCAATTCCCCAAATTACCTATGAAGATATTGGAGGTCTCTCTAAGGAATTACAGAAGATCAGAGAAATGATTGAACTTCCCATGAAATCTCCTGAACTTTTCAGAAGATTGGGTATTGCTCCTCCCAAGGGAGTACTCCTGCATGGTCCTCCTGGCACTGGCAAAACCCTGATAGCTAAAGCAGTAGCAAATGAATCGGGTGCGAATTTCAAGGTCATCAATGGACCTGAGATAATGTCAAAATTCTATGGTGAGTCTGAACAGAAGTTGCGTGAAGCATTTGAGGATGCTGAGAAGAATGCACCGAGTATAATATTCATTGATGAGCTTGATAGTATCGCACCAAAGCGTGCAGAAGTCACTGGCGAAGTTGAGAGACGTGTAGTTGCACAGCTGCTTGCTCTAATGGATGGACTTGCTGGAAGAGGTCAGGTTATTGTAATTGGTGCTACTAATCGAGTCGATGATGTTGACGAAGCTCTCAGAAGGCCTGGTCGGTTTGATAGGGAAATAGAGATTGGTGTGCCTGATAAGAAGGGTAGGTTGGAAATCCTCCAGATTCATACTCGTGCTATGCCACTTGAGGAAAAGATTGACTTAGAGAAGCTTGCTGCAATTACTCACGGATTTGTAGGAGCTGATTTAGCTGCATTAGCAAGAGAATCAGCAATGAATGCACTTCGGAGGGCACTACCTCATGTTGATCCTGATACTGGCGATATCCCTCCAGATATTCTGAATTCATTGTTTGTAACACAGGATGATTTTGAGTCTGCACTTGCTGGGATTGCTCCATCTGCATTGAGAGAAGTTCTTGTTGAACGACCCAACATAAAGTGGGATGATATTGGTGGTCTAAGAGATGTCAAAAGGCGACTTCGTGCGGCTGTTGAAGGTCCATTGAAGTATCCTGAGGTATTCGATGGCATGGGTATAAGAACTCCTCGCGGTGTTCTACTATTTGGTCCACCGGGTACAGGAAAAACTCTGTTAGCAAAGGCAGTTGCAACTGAAAGTGAGGCTAACTTCATCTCAGTAAGAGGACCAGAAATTTTCAACAAATATGTTGGTGAATCTGAAAAAGCTGTGCGTGAGATTTTCAAGAAAGCAAGACAGACTGCTCCATGCGTTATTTTCTTTGATGAGATAGATGCAATTGTAAGTTCCCGTAGTGAACGTGATGAAACTGGAGTTTCGAAACGTATAGTAAACCAATTCTTGGCTGAGTTGGATGGTTTGGAGAATCTTCAAAATGTTCTTGTGATTGGCGCTACAAACCGTGCAGAATTGATTGACCCTGCTATGAAGCGGCCTGGTCGGTTTGATGAAATACTCTATGTTGACGAACCGGATGAAGAGGCACGACTAGCAATCCTGAAGATTCACACCAAAAGAATGCCCCTTGCTACTGACATATCACTTGAAGATATTGCAAGGAGAACAAAATGGTACACTGGTGCTGATTTGGAGGGATTAACTCGCATTGCTGCGATGCTTGCCGCTGGGATTATCAATATCAAAGATAAGGAAGCAAAGGAACCAAAGGTATCCAAAGTGGCCATGAGCCACTTTGATATGGCCATGACATTAGTACCTGCCACCCTTGATGAGAAATCCTCTGTGTACTATAAGAATCAAGCTGATTTTGTTCTGAAACGTCAACCGGAACGAGATCCTGGCTATATAGCATAAAGAACATGGGGATATCTGTCGCGATAGTCCCCTGTTCATCTTTTGTCTTCATTACAATCACGATACCCTTTTGAGCGGTATCTGTCTGTTGAACTGGAAACTCACAAGTATTGAGGCGTAAAGATGAACAACTTCTATCCGGTTTCTCCACTAGTAGGTATCACAAATACAAGCTATGGTGCGCAGGTAGGTGTTATGGATGAGATGTGGGGGGTTCGAGTGGTGAGGGGTAAGAAAATCATTGCAGAGAAGACCATTCCAGACTTGGACTTAGACAACATTGTGGGCGTAGCATACGGTCACATACGGGTTGAAGGTCTCAGCAGACACGCAGTTGCTATGATGGCAGGTAGATTGATGCAGTTCGCTCGAAAGTACCAGACTGCTGGAGTCTGCCCAAATTACGAGATTCCTGATCTAGTATATGATGATGGAACAACCATAGGAGAGATCGCAGCTGAGGCTCGTGGTGAAGTTATCGTGACTTCTGAGGACACAGCACCTTCAACTGACTTGCCAGACATGAGAATTGGAGAAATACCAGAAATTCCCCGAACGACAGGGGAGGCTGCTTGGGCTAGTATTATTGAAGCTCACGCAACAATGATTTGTGAGGCTGCAATTTACGCTTCAGAGTTACCAAAAGGTCACTTGGAGATTATGTTCAATAGGATTGCTGATGCTCTCATTAAACAATGGGCTTCTTCTAACCCTGACGAACCTACAACTGCAATTATGAAATTTGGAGCATTGATTCAAGCAAGCTCCGATGAAAGTCAACTTCCTAAAACTGGTTCTGGAACATCAACTATTGAAACTGGCGTTTGCAAGATATTGAGAGTCTGTAGAAATTTGGATCCGTCAGCATCTAGGATTTCTGGAGGGTATCCCTGTACCTTTCATGAAATCATTGCAAAGAAATTAAGCGAACTTACAGGCGCCAATATCAGTGTGAATACATCATCAACAGGATGCATCGTTAGCATATCCCTTCAGTAATATTTTAGTTACCCAATAATCTTAAATCGCTACAAACGCCTCATGTAGAACTAGACGAGACTGCGTGGTAAAGTCTCGATTAGGAGCTTAGAAAATTGAGCTATTTGACATGGCGAGATTATACGCGCTCAGGACCTGTGTGTTTTGGTGCGCTCTTAGTGATTGGTGGTGCCATTATTTCTCTGCTGGTTTATACAAATCCAGCAGCTTATGATTTCATTCCTGGCTACACCATGTTGATTGGTGCGATTGTGGCAGTCTTAGGATTGCTGTTCATCATTATGGGCTTTATCTTTACAAAGAGGAAGCGCGATTCGGTACTCAGGCCGGTCGATACCAAGCTGGATGATACACCTCCACCCCCGCCACCACCAGATTGATCATTAGAATCCGTATTTCTTTACGAGCCTTTGGACCCCTAAGGTCCTTTGGCTCTTCTTCTCTTTCTTATTCGCCCGTTTACCTTCATCCCGCAAATCCTAATATGTAACCTCGTTGGCTTATCTCTAGAACTGACTACTGGATGGTGTAATTGTCCAGATGAAGCATGTGCTCGAATACAAAAACAGTCAATTTCATGAGTGCACTGGGACACCAACTACTCCCATTACTCTAACAGTTGACGATTCCATGAAGAAGCTCATTCTAGTTGTTCCTAGCGGTGCAAGCATGATTGAGCGAAGGGCTGCTGAACGCAATGCTCGTGGCATCGAGAAGGTTGGTTTCCAGACCGCCTCAAAAGGTCGTATTGGCAGAGGCTATGAGCTAGTTATTGAAGGACACGGTGGAGGACTACCTGATCGTCTTAGGCATTCTCCACGAGAGGTCTACTAGGAGTTCGTCAAGACTGCAGATTTCTTGGGAGATTCTATGCTGTGAAAATGGAAATCGCATAAACTGGTAGATGTCTGCAGATTGTGAGGAGAATGATTCAAGATGTCTGAAGAGCGAGCCAAAAGATGGATTGAGGAATCACAGAAGGACACAATAAGACAGTCCGCTGGAAGTCAGCACCTCAGGAGGGCTGCAGAAGCAGAGCGGGCTGGCAATGTTGCTGCCGCTGAGCAAGAATACGCTCTTGCTGCAGAAGCGTTTCTAAAGTCAGCAAGTGAGTACCGTGGCGGGAAAAGTTATCGGACTGCAGCAATTAACATGTGTGCAGCAGGTGATGTTTATTCTGAAATCGGTGATGCTGGCAAAGCTGTAGAAACCTACCAGGGTGCTGCTGAAGATCTTCTCAGTGCTTCTGCGGAACATCTTATGTGGGGCGAAGATGCGGAAACCAGCAAGGGCACCGCTCTTGCTATGACTGCATGCATGATGTATATCATGATTGGAAAGGAGGCTGAAGGTTTCTATAAGGCTCGTGGATTTGCAGCAGAACATGCTTCTAAGATTCGACTTCCAGCAACAGTAAGATTGAGCCAAATCCCTCAAATGCTTGAAAGCGCTATTCAATCTGTTAATCTTGAGTCTTTTGCGTCAGCAGAAAATGCAGCAGTAACTGAACTAAAAGCTGCTCTTGCAAGTGCGAACAGTCAGGACTTTGCTAAGTACGTGGATAAGGGCCTTGATATGGTTCGAGAACTCCTTCGTGGAAAACTTAAGGTTCCAAAATTGGCATCGCAACTGGTTTTGCCAAACGATATAACATTCACTGAGGAGTTTCCAGTTAGAGTTAAAATTAGGAACTCTGGTGATGGAGATGCTCTCAATCTAACCGTAGATTGGCACCTTGATGAAGGATTGAATCTGATATCAGGTGAACGCGCCAGAAAAATCAATAGTCTACCACCAGGAGAAATGCTTGACATTTCTGTGGTTTTGAAATCAGCTCAACCACTTGTGGGTGAAAAAGAATTCTCAGTTCTAGTACGGGTATCTTACATTGACAAACTAAAGACCGAATATAGTCTTCAAGCCGGACCTGGAACTCTGGTTTTGAAAGATTACAAGATAAGTCAGCAACTAACACGCGATGCTGATCTTACTGATAGTCGAGTGGGTTTGTTAAAGGAGTCGATTGAATCATCTGAATTGGAAACTGAACCTTTGCTACGGATTGCGGATCGTCTAATTACTACCATGAAACAGAGTCGTTCAGATATTGAAGAAGGAAATTTGGACCTTGCCAAAGCAAGAATCGGAATTGTAAACGAAATGGTTGATACTATTGATGCTTTAGTCGGTGATGATGAACTTTTGAAGAAACTCTTAGAGAAGAGAGAAGCCGCGAAGAAGGAATATGCTATTAAAAAACTCACTCCCGCATTTGATGAAGTTATTGATTTTCTTGCAACTCAGGAGAAGAAGCTTGAACCTGAAGTGCAAAATGCGTTTGCAGATTGGGATGCTGAAGCATCAAAGAAGAGAACTTTGAAAGCAACAATCACTCGAATCAAAGAGATTGCTGGAATTCTCGCCTCTGCAGGAGCTGATACCTCAGTTCTTGAGCACGAAACAGAGAGCGCATTGAATGATCCACTTCTTGTAATTGGAGAACGACCTTCCTCTCCTGTAAAAGTAGAGATAGCTTTAGTGATGGCGCGCTCTATAAGGAATGAAATCACTCAGATTCTTGAATCCAAGAAGAACGAGCTGGCTTGATTATCAGTATGATTATCGAATCTGCAAAAGCTCCTCTTCTTCTCAATAATTTCAAAAATCCGAAAATCTGAATTTCAAAAATCTGAAATTTAATAAGCTCTAATGTACATATGCATTTCGAGGGTTTTTCTTTGGCTTCGAATGATTTACGGAAAGAATTCTTAGAAATTGTTGGCAAAGCCTATGACCATTACGGTTATCCTGAGTACTGTGGTTGGATTGAAGGTCTTTTGCTCCTGGAACCACAAGAGTGGTCGCAAAGGAAACTCTCTGAACGATTGAGTGATCTTTTTTCTACATCTACATCCGTTCCCTCTGTTAATAGAGCACTAAAGATTCTGGAGAGGTATGGTATAATTGAGAAAGCTGGCTCAAGGAAAATAGGATATAGTTATCGTCTTCACTCATCATCCAATCTTGTTCTTTCAATGTTTCAGCAACTACTCTCAGTGAACCACGATTTTATTGTAAACCTGCGAGCTCTTGAAACTAAGAATAAGAAAAGAGACTCAGAGTTGCATAGTGCGATAGCTACCGAAATCACAATGGCGAAGATTTGGGAACGTGTGATGGAACAAATACTAGCATCGATGGAAAATAAACAAGGAGATTGAAACGTTTTGAATAAAAAATCAATGATTATAATTGGTGCTGGATTAGCTGGACTATCTACAGGTTGCTATGCTCAGATGAATGGATATCAAAGCATCATATTCGAATATCACACCAAACCTGGTGGTGTCGCAGCGGTTTGGAGGAGGGGGGACTACCTGATTGATGGAGGGATTCATTTTCTTATTTGTCACAAACCTGGCACGAACATATATGATGTCTATTCCGAGATTGGGGCAGTTGGTTCCTACGACATCGCTGACATGACCCACTACCTTCGATTTATTGATGAAACTGGTGCTAGGGTAATTGATTTCACGCAAGATCTTGAAAAACTCGAGAGAGATTTGGTGAAAATATCTCCAGAGGATGCTCAGGAAATTCGAAGGTTCATTAAAGAAGTAGACTGGATGAAAGATTCTCCTTTGCTTACAGACATTGGTATGAGTACAAGTCCTCCTGAATTGAGAAGCCGCTTTGATTCACTAAAAGAGATGTGGCAAATGCGTGGCTTTATGAAATACTTCTCAGGGAAATTCTCTGGTTCTGCATCAAAGTACACTAAGAATTTAAAGAGCCCATTTTTAAAGACGGTTTTTCAGAATTTATTTTCACCCGATGCACCAATTTGGTTTGTGATAATGATTCTTGCAACCACAGCTGCTGGTCAACTTGGTTTACTACAAAGTGGCTGCTATCAATTCGTTCAGTCAATTGAAGAAACCTACATTTCTTTAGGTGGGCAGATCAAGTATAAATCTA
>PJET01000154.1 GCA_002825515.1 Candidatus Thorarchaeota archaeon MP11T_1
CATCAATGGTAGCTGTATAATTACCGAATGGTATGTTAATAATTACACTACCATCAAGAAGCAGGGTATCGGGTGTTTCTATTAAATCGTCTTGGTCAAGGGTTAAGTTGGCTATTACAACATCAAGAGTACTATTTTCAATAAACACAATCCCAATATGTACCGTTGTAGAATTTAAGACTCGTAGTTGCACTGATACTTCAAGTTGTGGGTAATATCCATCACGGTCCCAAATAGAGAATTCTCGTCGATCATTTTCAATGACTGCGTAGTTAACGTAATGATATGGAGCCATTAACACAATCGCGCCACCAATCAAAATGATTGCAGCTCCACCGAAGTAGAGAAATGCTTTCTTGCTAAACCAAACACTACCCATTGATTTCAACCAGAGTCTAAAGAATTCTTATGGAATATAGATGTAACGAACGATGTAATCAGAAAGTTGTGTGAAAATGGTATGACAAAATTTGTGTATCTTGCCCAGGTGCTTGATGAAGTAAGCAGGAACCGTAAAAGATCTAAGAAAATCGAAATAGCAGCGGAATTTCTTCGTGGTCTAGATGCAGATGAAGTGAGTTTGGCTGCTCTCTTTTTGAGTGGTAAAGTTTTTGCAGAAAGCGACCAACGGACTCTCAACATATCGTGGAAAGGTTTTCTAAGTGCATTGAAAAGTGTGGTTGATATCGATGATATCACACTCTCTCAAGCGTATGCAGGTGATACTGGCGAAGCAGTTGCCAAAATCCTAACTACCTCGAAAAAGTTTCGCCAGTCGACACTATTCTCAGAACCGCTTTCTATTGCATCTGTGGGTCAGACCTTTGATAAGATTTCTAAGGTAAAAGGGAAAGGTTCTCTAAAGGAGAAGCAGTCTCTACTCACTAGCTTGCTCATGGAAGCCTCACCAAGAGAAGCGAGGTACTTGACCGCATTAGTGCTTGAAGATATGAGAACAGGGCTTTCAGAGGGGCTTCTTGCTGAAGCCATTGCTGAAGCATTTTCAATAGATGCTGCACTTGTAAGAAGAGCATGGAGCTTTAATGGGAACCAGGGGGAAGTGGCAAGACTTGCAGCAACGGGAGGGGAAGCATCGTTACATACAGTTTCAATTCAATTAATGCGAGGCATCAAACCGATGTTAGCTAGTCCAGTTCAAGATATTGAAACACTATTTGAAAGCCAACCTAGAGATTACTCGTTTGAGCTCAAGTTGGATGGTGCAAGAGTTCAGGTACATAAGATGGGAAAGAAAGTTCGAATATTCTCAAGAAGGTTAATTGATGTAACAAACAGCCTTCCTGAGATTGTTAATGTGGTTAAAAAACAAATCAAAGTAAGCAGGGTCATTCTTGATGGAGAAGTGCTTGCTGTTGATAGTGAAGGAAAACCATTCCCTTTTCAGGTAGTAATGAAACGGTTTGGTAGGACTCGTGATATCGAAGAGGCATTCAAAAATACACAACTTCTGCTTGTTCTTTTTGACGTAATACTAATCGATGATGTTCAGTTGGTTGACAGATCTTATGCTGAGAGAAGAGAGAGATTGAAAGGAATTATCCCTAGTGAAATGTTAGTTGAAAGAATTGTATCTAATGATGTTAGTGGAGTTCAGGCATTCTTTAGGAAGAGCAAGAAACTTGGGCATGAAGGGTTGGTCGCAAAGGAACTAGATTCGCCGTATACTCCAGGTGTTCGAGGAAAATATTGGTTTAAGATAAAACACACCCTGGATACCTTAGATTTGGTGATTGTTGCAGCAGAGTGGGGACATGGACGAAGGAAGAATTGGCTTTCTGATTATCATTTGGCTGTTAGGGATGATGAATCTGGAGAATTTCTTGTTGTTGGAAAGACCTTCAAGGGATTTACTGACAAGGAGTTCCAGCAAATAACTCAAAAATTGTTAGAGTTGAAAGTTGGGTCTAAAAGACACATTGTGAAAGTAAAGCCTGAGATTGTAGTTGAAGTGATTGCTTCAGAGATACAAGAGAGTCCAACGTATGAATCGGGTATGGCACTTCGATTTGCTAGGATTAGACGCGTTCGCAACGACAAAGGACCTATGGATTCAATGACATTAGATGAATTGAAAAAAATGTACGAAAAGCAATTTCGCTTCAAAGCTCGTTGAAACCAGGATTATCAAAAAACTTGTTGGATGACTGCTGATGATTTACTTAAAGCCAATAAGAGAATTAATGATTGATAGTGCAAACAACCTACATTGACCGTAGCGTTTATAGGGACAACCTCACGGGGAAGGGAACATACGCATAGGGAGTAGTCTACTATGTGGACAGAGATAATGCTGATCCCATTCATCATATTACTAGTGATATTCTTCCTCTTCTGGATTGTCCATGAAGGTATTAGATGGCAAAAACACCGATTTCTGGGAGGCTTTGCTAGATTCATCCAACATTCTCCAGGGAGAGCATTTGCCACATTCTTTATTATGTTCATCCTATTAATTCCTGCATCCTTGGCTTTAATGACCGGATTATGGTTGGATGCACTAGCTTCCGATTTGGGACCTCAGAGGGTAGATGTTGTTAATGTAATGCTATTGTTATTCCTTGTATTGGCATTTGCATTCCCAGTTATGTACAGTTCACTAGGTACATGGCGGAATGCCAGACGCGCAGAAGCAGAGATGAAAGTAAGACCAACAGGAATGTAGGTCTCAAAATATCTTTGCAGATAATTCAGGCGTTTTAGATATATGGCTGTATCATCTTACTGGAATTAGGATGAGGAAGAATGAATTACTCCAAACTAGCTGACAGTGTCTATGTAGTAATTGGAGGCACCTTTCCAAAGTGTAACACAGTTGTTATCATCTCAGACGAGGTTGTAGTAATTGATCCTGGTTGCTTAGTAGAGGATCTTCGTGGATTTCTAATGACTCAAGATTTGCAACTAAAGGACATTGATAGCATTTTTCTTAGTCATATTCACCCAGACCACATTACTCACACCATGAGACTGAACCGCCTCTCAAGATGCAGAATCGCAAGCAATGAAATTACAGCACCTTTATTTAACAAAAAAGAGGAAATGAAGCGATTCCTTGGTTTTGATAAGGGAAATCCAGTTCGAAAGCTTTGGGAGCAGCTTGTGGATGAAAGAATGTATGGAGCATTAGACGAGGGACAAGTAGATGAGGTGCTATATGATGGTGATAAGATAAATTTTGGAGAAGTAACTCTGAAAACCCTGTACACACCGGGTCATCTTCCAGATCACATGTGCATAGAAATTCTTGAACCAAATCTCATATTTGCTTCTGATATCGACCTTACAGAATTCGGACCATACTATGGTCATCCAAATTCGTCAATCCAAGATTTCAAGAATTCAATCAGAAAAATTCAGCATGGAAGATATGAAGGGCTCATAAGTGGACATTTGAAAGATCCACTTGTTCTAGATTATAGAGATAGATTGACAGCTTACTCTCGTCAGATAGAACTGCGAGAAGACCTTGTTTTTTCAGCTATTATCGAAGGGGCAAAAACAATTCCTGAGATTACAGCAAATCCAATAATATATCCGTCTTTGATAAATCCAGTCTTTTTACAGTTTGAAACGTGGATGATTGAACATCATGTGTCTTCTTTGATTGGAAATGGACTTGTAGAGGAAGAGAGGGGGAAACTGAAAGTCGTTTGATGAAATCAAATAATCAAATTACATATTGAAGAAGATTAAGCCATATAAGAGACTGATTGGAATCACGATAGCTAGGAGAATCTCAAGAGCTCTTGGAAGTCTAACTGGAAGTGGTATTAGAAATCCAACCCGATCTCTATATTCTGACCAGGAAAAATCAAATGTACTTGATAGATGAAGTTCCTCAATTCCTGCAAGGCAGATGTACACGACAACCATCGCAATCCAGACTAAGATTGTTTCTTGTAGATTTAGCCATCCTACACCAAATGTATTCATCAAAATCCAAACGCTACGACTTGTAAGCCCTGCTGTGAAAAGGATCAACCCGAGATACTGCGGATGTCTTACTAGCCGATAGATATTAGATGTGACAAGTCCTTTTGATTTCTCTCTCCGTAGAACAACAATTGAGGATATTAAAATAACAATACCGAAGATAACCACAGAAGCATCCAGAATGCTACCGCCAAATAACAGATATGGGATGGAAACTGGTAGCTCAGGAAATCGACCACCCATTACGATTATAAAAAATATGAGAGGAACGGTCATCAACCCAGCCCAACCAAGCATTGGAGGGATAGATGCTAGAAAGGGCAATACATAGCCAATAATAGTTACCATTCTAAGCTTCAATCTTTGAAGCCCACTTATCTCATAGATATCTTCTTTCGCTTCGATTGAATTCACCATTCATTCCATTCTATTTAGCCTTTATTCGGTTTATCTATAATTAGTTCAAAGTAAATTCCATTTCCAATTTCGCAAGTTCTATAAAGAGAAACATCAGAAAAGTAACAATAGTTAAAAAAATTTCGGGGGACACTAATGACAAGTAACCGTTTGGCCAAAGAGAAAAGTCCGTATTTGCTTCAACATGCAGACAACCCTGTTGATTGGTATCCTTGGGGAGATGAAGCCTTTGAAGCTGCTGCTAGAGATAACAAACCCATCTTTCTCTCTATAGGATATAGCACGTGTCATTGGTGCCATGTTATGGCTCACGAATCGTTCGAAGATAATGAAGTCGCTGGATTGATGAATGAGACTTTCATCAACATAAAAGTTGACAGAGAGGAGCGCCCAGACATCGACGGAGTATACATGGAAGTTGCACAGATGATTACTGGTCGAGGAGGTTGGCCTCTCACAATTATCATGACTCCGGATAAGAAGCCATTTTATGCAGCGACCTATATTCCGAAAGAGGGACGATACAATATGCCTGGAATGATAGACCTCATTCCACGCATCAAAAAGATATGGGAGACTGACAAAGCTAACATCGATGATGTAATCAATCAAATTGAGAGAGGACTCTCTGAATCAAGTAGGGTTGCGGGTAAGAATGACCTCACACTTGATTCTGTTGACCTTGCATTCTTTCAATTATCACAACGATTTGACCCAGAAAAAGGTGGATTTGGATCAGCGCCAAAGTTCCCATCTCCTCACAACCTACTTTTGTTACTAAGGTATTGGAAGAGAACTGGAGAAAAGAAAGCGCTTCATATGGTCGAGAAGACTCTATTGGAGATACGAAAAGGAGGAATCTTTGACCATATCGGTTATGGATTTCATAGATATTCAACTGATGCTAATTGGTTGCTACCGCATTTTGAGAAGATGTTGTATGATCAAGCAGGTCTCATGATGGCATACACAGAGGCATATCAGATTACAAAAAGACAAGAATATGCGGATGTGGTCGGGGAGATTTTTGAGTACATAACAAGAGATATGACAAGTCCAGAGGGTGCTTTCTATTCTGCTGAAGATGCTGATTCAGAAGGGGAAGAAGGTAAGTTCTATACATGGGCTCTGAGAGAGATCGAGGACATCCTGGAAAAAAATGAGGCTGCAGCCTTCATTCGGGTTTTCAACATAAACAAGCAGGGCAATTTTGAGGATGAGGCAACCGGAAAGAGTACTGGGCTTAACATTCCTCATCTCACGGAAACTATTGAAGTAAATAAAGATGCATTAAAAATGAAATCAGACTCTTTGTTGATTACTCTTGAAGAGGCAAGAAGAAAGCTATTCAAACAACGAGAAAAGAGAGTGAGACCTAGCAAGGATGATAAAATCCTTACTGACTGGAACGGATTCATGATTGCTGCATTAGCAAAAGCTGGTGTTGTTTTCAACCATGTTGGATATATTGAAAGTGCTGAAAGAGCTCTTAGATTCATCCTTGATACAATGTTCGATAAGAATCAATCTTTGTTACACAGATTCAAGGATCGAGAAGTTGCTATAAGCGCATTTCTTGATGATTATGCATATCTAATCTGGGCATTATTGGAATCCTATGAGGCAACCTTCAAACCAGAGTATCTGGAGCGCGCAAAGACTCTGACTTCAGTGCTGATAGAGAATTTCTGGGATGAGAAAGAAGGTGGATTTTTCTTCACGAGTAAGTATGCTGAAGAACTACTTGTAAGAAAGAAAGATGCTTATGATGGAGCGATACCTTCAGGAAATTCAGTACTAGCTTTGAATCTTGTTAGACTCGCACGTTTTCTTGGAGATTCTGAGCTAGAAGAGAAAGCAGCCATGGTAATCAGAGCATTTTCTGGAATAATTCCACGAGCACCATCTGGTTTCTCAATGATGCTGAGTGCTTTGGAATTTGTTCAGGGTCAATCATATGAAATTGTTATAGCTGGGAATCCAGAAAAGACTGACACACAAAAACTGCTCGACACAATTCGAGAACACTATATCCCAAACAAAGTAGTCCTGTTGAAAGGAACTCAATACCAATCTGAAGCAATATCTCGACTTGCTCCTTTTACCAAGTATCACGATATGGTCGGTGGAAAAGCAACCGCTCACGTTTGTATCGATTATAATTGTAAGTTACCTACAAGCGATCCTGAGCAACTACTAAAGCTCCTAGGGATCAAGATTGCGTGAATCGAACATCACTGTGAAGGCTTACGCTGCATCCACCAAATCGCAATAACAATAAGGACTGCAACGCCGCCACCAGCAAATGCAAGTACAGGTCCATATTGAGTGAGGAAATCATTTGGCCATATTTCTGCAAGTGCATTTCCTGCATCACGCCATGAGTCGGCAATAGTAAGTAGATCGTTTGAGATTGCATCTAGAATGTTCTCATAGGGAGAAAGCGCAGCATCAATATCACCAGAAGAATTGAAGGACTGAGCTATCTCAAGAAAGGTTGACGCCACAAGGCCAGTTGTTTGAGAGATATTCCCGGGGAAAATCAATGAAGAATTATCAGCAATACTCGCGAAAGCAGGCAGAGCTGTTTCACCCGCTGTAACAAAATCAGTGAGGTCTGTGTCAGGCATCAAAGCTGGTAAACTGCGTAGTGCAGTACGGTACGATAGATATTGGAGAGTTGTTTGGGCTTCAAGACCTACACCAATGAAATAGAGAAGAGATGACTTGAAACTTATTTCATCATCAATACCATCAAAAACGCTTAGAAATGATTTCAAACCAGTAGCAGTCATATCTTCACTCATCTGGCGGAATCCAGCTTCTCCGAATTTCCCAATAAATGCATTTGGACTATTTGGAGAATAGATAGAACCGACTCCAAGAAGTTTGTCACGTATCATTGGTCCCAATCTTTGATGGACAGATGTAGAAGGTGGAGTGTCTGGCAGAAATGTGTTTGATATGTAGTATCTGCTCGACCATGCATCAATTAGTGCTGTATACGTAATCGTTGTATAGTTGCCACGTCCATCCTCAGGATAGCCATAATATTCTCCGAAAGAACCAACTCCTGGGTCAATTATAGTTACAGAGGTTTCAGTGTCATTATAGCCTACAATGAGGACACCATGACCTCCTCCAGCAAGCTCTCCTTCTCTAAGATAATTGTAATCATAGGCTGGTAGATAGAGGGGGTCGACACTGATAAGGAGTGGATATCCCTGATCAATTGTTTGCCGCATCAGGTTAAAAGCATCAGTTTGGCCATCCAAGACTCCTACCCTAATACCCTCACTCTGCCACACCTGAACATTTTGCTCCAAGTTTGGTGTTGTATCACCAACGTAGAGGGTATAATTCACACCATACAGGTTAGCAAGAAACTGGGTTGGTTGAACCTGAGAGTATAAGGCACCAGGGAACATTAGTAATGTGTCATCGAATTGAAAGTAGGCAAATGAAAAACCAATAGTTGTTGCCGCAAAGATGTCATACATCGTGAGTTCAATGCCTGCGTATTGCATAGCCATTGTGGTTGCAGCCCAAGCACAAAAACCATTGATCTCTTGCCAGACGTAGTCCTGAGGCTGAAGGAGTCCATCGCTCGCAGTCATAAATAATGGATGACTTTCAGTTATGGCCGTAGGCTCTTGAACTAGGACAGGTACAGCAAATAGTATCAAGATTATGATAGCTGCTAGGGAATATGTCTTCACTGACGTCATCTCATTTGTAATGCGGGTCTAAGAAATCATAAGGATGTCGATAAGGACCCTCATTCCTAACTATGCTCAACATCTGCAACAAAGACACCAACCCACAGTGGCATTGCGGGTGCTGTTCCTTGAACTAGCATCGCTTGCCAAGCTTCATCTGTGAGTCGATTGTCGAGAGGTTGCACAAATTCATAATAGGAAAAGATGCCTCCACGGGTCAGGACAATTCTTCCTTCAATTTCAACTGCGACATAAATGAGCATCGGATTTCCAACAGCCTCTTCAAGAACTACTGGGTTCTCAGGGTCAGGGTAAGTATGTACATCAGCAATGACAGCCATCCGTTCATCAGCCGCTGATGTTAGATCTTCAAAATCACTTATTGATGAAATTTGCTCTAAATATAAACCGCTGTGCTTTATGAGATACACTTCATCAGCAGTCAGTAGCTGTCCGGATAGCTCCTTTTCAGAGATTGTTTTTAGATCTAATAGAAAGGTATGAAGTTGGCTTAATTTGGAAAGGAGTCGTTCGGACATAATATTGCGAACGGTAAGACCCTCAATCATCATATCACATAAGGTTGCCAAACGTGCATAAACACGAGGAACCGGTTCAACATATCCAACTATCCTTACTACTGGTGGCCCTGCTGAAGTAGGAACGACTGTATAGGATTGTTTGGCGTATAGAATTGTGTCATGTCTCAGCTCTGTCCAGGATGCCAAACTAGTCATAAGTTGTTTATCGACCCATGCTTCACTCTGCATAAACATAGGGTAACCATCCCCAGGATCATTTAGCAGCGGTAGAAGGGAATAAAGCCAAAGATAGTAAAGATTGTGAGTCCATTCCGACGCACTCATGTTCTCAATTGATTCCCACAAGAATTCCATTTGTTCAACATACTGGTAGTATTCCTTTTGGTCATCCAGCAGTTCCCAAGCTCGATCAGACCCAAGTGAAGCCATGACATCAAGCCCTTTGGGGAGTGTACGCGGTACCATTTGCGTTCCAACATTATCATAGACTAACTGACCAAGGAAATAACTATCAGGAACAAAACGCTGTCCCATGAAACGTAGACCTTTTGTTTGGTTGATATTCTGAGTATCATTAATTACTGATGAGAGAATCAGTGGTTGTCTAAGCGCAAGTGCAGAATCAATGAATTCGGATAGTAGAATATCATCATCTAGATCATTGAGGGAAGAAATTGTACCAAATACTTCATCAATTAATGGCCCAAATTCTTTTGGAAGTAGATCATCTGCATCACCAACAAAGAATCGTGTTGGTTCATAAATGGCCTCCCAAACAGTGTAGCCTTTGGTTCCTGACACGAGACCTTCTACATCATCTTGAAGAGCTAGTGTCATCAAAATAGCCTGAGCTGTTTCATTCAATCCTTGTTCTAGTTCGGGAGGTGTTGTTCCAGGCTGTAATCGAAAAGCAATGCGTCCATACCACATCATTGCCATGAAGAATTGTTTCAGTCTATCAGTACGTGTATAATGACCACGGGGAACGTACTGACTGAAATCCTCTCTATAATTCTGGAACCAAGCATCAGAAATATCGGAATGGGATTCAATCAAAGAAAGAACAGTATTAACCTCATTAATTACCTCAGGGTAAAGAACCGTTTCATTGTCCAATAGATATTGAGCTACTGAGAAGAACATGACATTTCTCAAAGCAGCATCTTTCAATCGACCATCAGGTGCAGCTTCGTACTGCTCATATGAGCTGTGAACCAAGGATAATGTGAGATTTCCTAGCAAATCCCAAAATGTATACACTTCAGTTTCTCTGAGAGCAAGATCATATAGGATATGAAATGCATGCAGCACTGCATCAGAGCTAACGAAACTAGGAATGTCCTCATCTTTGTTCTCCAAGAGGATATCATATATCTGATTATACTCGCTTGGAGTTGCTGCAAATCCATTTACCTCAATCAATGAGCGTTGAGCACTTGTCAGATGTGGAAAATCATTGAGGTTCGCTACATTAGATAATCCAGGAGAAATCGTATACCAAGGCACATTTACAGTGAACACTTCAGAATATGGTATAAAATCTGCAAAATCATTTGATACTGTGAAATCAATTGTAAAGATTGGACTATTTGGATGACCCGTGTGTGTATACTTGTCCGGATTCCAACCACCAATCACACCTAATGTAACTACTAGACTCAGTGCCAGAAGTGAGGAAGCAATGCCTCCAGCAATCATTTTCTTCCTAGTTTCTGTGTCGAGCGAGTACCTCAAGAATTTAGGAAACATACTATACTTCTAGCTACAATTATACTTAGTACCATGGAATAGAACACCTTTCGATGAGAGTTGTTCACTTTGTACACTAATTAGAACAAACACTGAGAAGGTAAGACATTAATCCTAATTTTTCAAATAGAAAATGGCGTGGCGAATGGGCTCCACTAGAGATGAGAGTGATTTAGAACCTGAACTTAGAGGTAATACTCTCAGAGTTTATTGGTATATGTTATCCCAGAACGCTTCAGTTGGTGTAAGGGAAGTACAAAGAGCACTTGACATGTCTAGTCCATCAGTAGCAAGTCACCATTTAGCAAAGTTAGAGTCTCTTGAACTCATAGAGAAAAAATCTGACAATACATATGAATTAAGAAAATTAGTGAAGGTCGGAGTACTTCAGAATTTCATTGCAATCAGAGGAGTTATGCTCCCAAGATATTCATTTGTTGCAATCTTTTTCTCAGTCTATACACTGGTTTATTACATTATGACATTGGGCGTTCCATGGGGTCTATTCGATCGCTATATTGGTCTTGGTGTCGGAGTTGTAGGAGCGATTTTTGCTTGGTATGAAACATATCGTCTTTGGAAACTAAAATTTGCATAAGCGGTACATAGTAGCAAGAAATTTTACTAGACTCCTTTATTTTTTATTTCTAACCTAG